>DHEX01000145.1:0-14706 GCA_002400085.1 Clostridiaceae bacterium UBA4839
GAAGGGAGTCCTTTGAAGATGAAAAGGCAGCTGAGGTTTAAACGATACTTTTGTATGCATAAATGAAAGAGAATTAAATGAGCTGAAAAAAAGGATACCTAATTTTGAAAAGGAATATGAAAGAATAAGAATTAAATTATTAAATTATAGGGATAAAAGGATAAGACCCTTTAAGGATAAAAAACAGCTTATAGATTGGGACTGTATTATGATTTCCGCAATTGCCAAAAGTGCTGGGGTGATTGGTGATGAAAAATTATTAAAGGCTGCAAAGCAAGCTATGGATTTCATATTAAATGGAAGGGATGAAAAAGGTTACTTAAAGCACAGCTTTATAGATGGGCAGTAAAGCGGTATTGGGAATGCTGATGATTATGCTTTTGCAGTAATGGCCCTTTTAGACTTATATGAAGCTGATGGTAGCCATCGGATAAACTGCAGCCATATAATTTTTTAAAAGTTTTTATCGCAAATTCTCTTATAATATGACATAAAGCTTATGGTATGTGGAATATGCTGGATAATAAAATAAAAACCATAAAGCATTAATAAAATAGAGGTCGAAAACATAAGATAAATAGTCAATAATATATACCATAATGTAACACAATTGTGATTTCAACAGTGATAGAATTTATTTAAAAGATTTTGGGGGTGGGTATTTTGTTTACTGAAACAGAAATAGCTTCATTTAGAAATTCCACGGAGGGCGGAAAAGAGTATTTTTACATATTATATTTGCTGAAATCCATGAAAGCTGTTAATATTAGAGGCAGTGAATTTGAAATCCCATGCTATGGACTTAAAGAAGTGATGCAAAAGATTGTTGATGGTGCCACTGTTTCAACCCACGAAGATAGCATATTAACTATAAGCCCTAATAAAAATAAGATTTTAGACATGATTAACTTTTTAAAGGATAATGGTGTATCCCCTTATCACTTAGTTGAAGTGATGGGTGATAAGGTAGATGAGTGTGCCTTTGAATTTGAGGGGGAAGTAGAAAATATTATATATTATGAACAGGGGATAAAGAACTATTAATAATTTAATAATAATTTATAAACTCGGAAACTATTTGATTCCTCCATCGTCTAATAGATAAAAGGGGGAATCAAAATGAAGATTGTTAATAGGATTTTACTAACAATTACAAGTGCACTTTTGGTAATGCTCATCGTAAACGGAATTATGGGCAGAATTGGTGCATAATAAGGTCTGGCAACAAGGCCTTATTTTTTTGAAAGTAAAATGTTAATAATGTATAATAAAGTAAAAATGAGTTTGATTTGATGAGGATATAATATGATTATAGGTGTTGGTACAGATATAATTGAAATAAAAAGAATTGAAAAAGCTATTGAAAAAGAAAGTTTTTTGCAAAGAATTTTTACTCAAAGCGAAAGAGATTATATAGAAAAAATGGGTGTTCAAAGTGCAGCAGGATATTTTTCTGCTAAGGAAGCAGTTTCAAAAGCACTTGGAACAGGAATTTCTGGTTTCAATTGGACAGATATTGAAATAATAAAGATAAATGGTGTGCCCTGTGTTAATTTAAGCAATGGGGCACTTGAAATTTCAAAGGAAAAAGGAATAGAAAAAATTCATGTTTCTATTTCTCATTCAAAAGAATATGCAATTGCAATGGCAGTAACGGAGGGATAAATATGTTTGCAGGATTATCACAGGATATGAGGGAAATTGATAAAAGGGCTGAAACTCAATATGGTATTTCAAGTATTGTTCTTATGGAAAATGCAGCTTATTCGGTTTTAAAACATATAAAAAGTTTAAACAGAAAATCAGTTATGGTAGTTTGCGGTACAGGTAATAATGGCGGAGATGGTTTTGCCCTTTCAAGACTTTTAATTATGGAAGGCTATAAGATTAGTATTTTTTGTTTTGGAGATAGGAGTAAAATAAAAGGTGATGCATATATAAACTATCAAATATTATTAAATATGGATGTTAAAATTGAGGATGATTTACAGAAGTTAAATAATATCATTGAGTATCAGGATATAGTAGTTGATGCTCTTTTAGGTACTGGAATTAAAGGTGAAGTTAGGGACTATTATAAGGAAGTTATAAAAACTATAAATGAAAGCAAAGCTTATATCATAAGTGTGGATATACCATCAGGTATAAATGCAGATACAGGGGAAAAGATGGGGGAATGTGTATATGCTGATGAAACTATTACCTTTGGATGTATTAAGCTTGGGGAGGTTCTCCTTGAAGGTAGAAAGGCCTGTGGAAATCTTATAGTAGAAAATATATCAATTCCTGATAAATGCATAGAAGAACAAAATATTAGATGTACTACAAGTTATAAAGATTATCCATTAAACCTTTTAAGAAAAAGAGAAGTGCATACAAACAAGGGCGATTATGGGAAGGTATATATTATTGGCGGCAGTTATCTTATGTCAGGAGCGGTAATTTTATGTGCCAAAGGAGCTTTAAATTCAGGATGTGGTTTAACAACCTGTGTTATTCCGGACAGCATATTAAATAGAGTGGGAAGCGGGGTTTTTGAATCCACCTTTATAACCTATGATGAAAATTTAGGCTTAAATAAGGATGTAATGGATAATATTATAGAAAAGGCAGATGCTATTGTTTTTGGCATTGGAATGGGGAGAAATAAGAATGTGGAGGAGGCATTAACATATTTTTTGGAGAACTTTGAGAAACCAATTGTAATTGATGCAGATGGAATTAATGCCCTTTCAAATATTAAATCTGTGCTTAAAAATTCAAAAGCAAAGGTAATAATAACTCCTCATCCTAAGGAAATGGAAAGACTTACAGGTCTTGAAGTATCCTATATCAATAAAAACAGGAAAGCTGTGGCTGAAAATTTTGCAAAGGAGTATGGATGTACAGTTTTACTAAAAGGTGCCAGCACAGTGGTTTCTGACGGTGAAAATGTTTATGTCAACACTTCGGGAAATCCAGGTATGGCTTCAGGGGGATCAGGAGATGTGCTTACAGGAGTTTTAGCATCTTTTGCTGGTCAAGGTTATAGTCCCTATGAGGCTTCAATATTAGCAGCTTATATCCATGGCGCTGCAGGAGATAGTGCCTATGAGGATTTTGGATATGGACTTCATGCAGAGAATATTGCAAATTATTTAGGAAAAAATATCAGGTAACTTAATAAAATATTAAACTAAATTTGATTAATATGCATAATTTATATATTAAAAATGTAAATATAAATTATGCATATCTATCTGCTGATTTTAATAAATTATAACAGCAAGGTATTTTAGGTGAGGAATGTTGAGAAAAATCAGTATATTCTTAATATTGCTTATATTTGTAACTTCTTGTGGACAGAGAACAGGAAAAACAAACGATTTTAATAAGTTCTTTCAGAAATTTAATAGCTATAAAGCAAATGCTGAGATAACTGTCTATGGTAATAAAGGTACTTCTAAGTATAAGGTTGTGCAGTATTTTATGAGCCAAAGTAAGCTTAGAATTGAAATTTTAGAACCTGATAATTTAAAGGGCAACATAATAATATACAACGATAACAATAAAATATTGTATAACCCGCTTATAAACGAAAAGATAGTTTTACCAAAGGGACAGGATGATAAATTTACTTATATGGGTATCATTACAAAGGAGGTGTTTTTTAACGAAAATACTAAAGCTGAAAAAGAAAGGAAAGGTGATATAGAATATATTAAAATAAAAGCAGCTATACCAGAGAGCAATAAATATAAGAAGACCGCGGTTCTTTACATGGATGAAAAAAACTATTATCCTGTATTAATGGAAGTCATTGATGAAATGGGAAGAACTACAATGACTGTAAAGTATAGTAGTTTTGAACTTAATCCTGATTTTGATGAAAGCATATTTACTATACAGTAATTTAAAGGATTATTTTTGATTTGTAAAGGGATGAAGGGTGGTTAACATGTTTAGTGAAATAAGACCCTATTATGCTGAAATAAATATTGATAATTTCAGAAATAATATTAAGGAGATAAAAAAAATAGCCATGGGCAGGAGTATTATTGCAGTTATAAAAGCGGATGCCTACGGGCATGGGGCTGTGGAACTCTCAAGAGTGCTTGAAGATGAAGGCATAGATTACGTTGCAGTTGCTGTTCTTTCAGAAGCTTTGGAGCTAAGGAGAGGTGGATATAGCGGATCAATATTGATACTTGGTTATACTCCTTCTAATTTTGTTAGTGAGCTAATAAAAAATGATATAACACAGTCGGTGTTTTCTTATGAGCTTGCAGAAGCTATATCAAAAGAAGCCCAAAAGCAGGGTAAAACAGCTAAAATTCATATTGCACTAGATACGGGAATGTCAAGAATTGGTTTCCTTTATGAAGAGAAATCTATTGAAGAAATAAAAAGAATTGCTTTATTAAAAAATATTTATCTTGAGGGTATTTTTACTCATTTTTCAACAGCAGATGAATTGGATAAAACATTTTCAAATATACAGCATGAAAGATTTAAAAAAATGGTAGAGAGGCTTTCCAATGAAGGAATAAATTTTGAAATTAAGCACATAGCTAACAGTGCAGCGATAATTGATATGCCAGAAACCCTATATAATGCTGTAAGACCAGGGATAATACTTTATGGGTATTATCCTTCTAATACTGTAAATAAGCAAAGATTAAATTTAAAGCCTATTATGACTTTAAAGGCAAAAGTTGTCCATGTTAAAGAGGTACCTAAAAACACACCTATAAGCTACGGAAGGAGATATACAACTAAAAAAACAACTAAAATAGCTACTCTTCCTTTTGGATATGCAGATGGATATTCAAGGGCTATGGCCGGTAAGGGGAAAGTAATAGTAAATGGTAAGTTAGCCCCTGTAATAGGAACAATATGCATGGATCAGTGCATGGTAGACGTTTCTGAGTGCGGTGATGTAAACATTGGGGATGAAGTTGTTGTAATGGGAGAAGAGGATGGACTTTCAAATAATGCTGATTTTATTGCAAATGCCTTAAATACTATAAATTATGAAGTACTTTGTATGGTATCTAAGAGAGTCCCAAGGGTATACATTGAAAATAATAAAATAATTAAAATAAAAAACTATATTTAGAAATATTTTTTAATAATGTTGGAAATAATTATATTTAAGAATATATTTAAAAACTTTGCAATAATAGAAAATAATATGTTATAATTTATATATTATTTATTATAACTGCTTATATACATATATATATTACAGCTATAAGAGGATTTACTTGATATTAATTGATATAGTGCGTTTACATATATACATAGGTGAATTTAGGGGGTAAAAACATGTCGGAAAACAAGAAGATTGTTATAAGTCTCCCGCAGAATTTGCTGGAAGAATTTGATGAAATAGTTGAATGCAAATCAAGCAGGAATAGGAGTAAATTTATCGAGGAAGCTGTCATACTATATATTAAGGAGCAGAGAAGTGTGAAAACGAATGAACTTATGAAAAGGGGCTACTTAGAGATGGCCGAAATCAACTGCGAAATAGCTGAATTTGGTATATCATGTGATTGCCAAGAACTTTTAAAATATGAAGCAGAGCTAGCGGAGAGTGATATTATATATGGCACAGGTGGTGAAAAGAGGAGATATTTTTTATGCTGATTTAAGCCCAGTAATAGGTTCTGAGCAGGGTGGAACAAGACCTGTTTTAATTATTCAAAATGATATTGGAAATAAGTACAGCCCAACCATAATTGTGGCTGCAATTACATCTCAAATTAATAAGGCAAAGCTTCCTACCCATGTTGAGATAAGCTATGAAGATCACGGACTTAATAAGGATTCTGTAATTCTATTGGAACAAATAAGAACAATTGACAAAAGAAGGTTAAAAGATAAGATTGGTCGTATAAGTGATGAGCTTATGGAAAAAGTTAACCAAGCGCTTATGATTAGTATTGGGACAGCTGATATAACACAGAATTATTATTAAAATATCTAATAGACTTAAAAGCTCCGGAGTGTTCCGGGGCTTTTTGTATAGATGATTTTTTTATCCAATGGCTACCATTTGTAATACCCCGCCTCAGGCGGGGTATTACAAATGCTACGCCATCGGATTGGTTCTTCTGAGAATTACTTAATCATAGTTTCAATACTTAGAATTAATTGATATAATGATTATGAAAAGGTAATCGTATATGTTTTTATTAAAATAAGGGAGGTTAAAAATGAGTAGAGATATTGAAAGTTTAAAAAAAGTTGCGGTTAATGTAAGACAGGATATTATTGAAATGATTACAGAATCTGCTTCGGGACATCCAGGCGGTTCTCTTTCAGCTGTTGAAATTTTAACTGCATTATATTTTGGTGAGATGAGGATTAATCCTGAAAATCCAAAATGGGAGGATAGAGATAGATTTGTTCTTTCAAAGGGTCATGGAGCACCAGCTTTATATTCTGTCCTTGCTGAAAGGGGATTCTTTGATAAAAAAGAGCTTATGACATTAAGAAAGATTGGTTCAATGCTTCAAGGACATCCTAACATGAATGAAACTCCTGGCATTGATATGTCTACAGGCTCTTTGGGCCAGGGAATTTCTGCAGCTAATGGCATGGCAATAGCAGGTAAAATTGATAATAAGGACTATAGAGTTTATGCACTTTTAGGTGACGGAGAACTTGAAGAGGGGGAAGTATGGGAGGCAGCTATGACTGCAGCTCACTATAAGCTTGATAATTTAACAGCTTTCATTGATCATAATGGGCTTCAAATAGATGGACCTATAACTTCCGTTATGAGCCCTGAACCAGTTTCAGATAAGTTTAGAGCTTTTGGATGGAATGTTATTGATATAGATGGTCATAATTTTGATGAGATATTTAAAGCAATAGATATGGCAAAATCAGTAAAGGGAAAACCCACAATGATAGTTGCAAAGACAGTCAAGGGTAAAGGGGTTTCCTTTATGGAAAATAATGCAGCTTGGCACGGTACAGCACCAAATAAGGAGCAGTGCGAAAAAGCATTAAGTGAAATTAGGGGGTGCAAGTAATGGCAAATTCAGCAACAAGAGAAGCATATGGCAAGACCCTTGTTAAGCTTGGAGAAGAAAATAAAAATATAGTTGTTCTTGATGCAGATCTTTCAAAATCTACAAAAACTGCAGGTTTTGCAAAAGCTTATCCTGAAAGATTTATTAATATGGGTATAGCAGAGGGGGATATGATGGCTACTGCTGCGGGCCTTTCAACTTGCGGGAAAATTCCTTTTGCAAGTACGTTTGCTATTTTTGCAACAGGGAGAGCCTTTGAACAAATAAGAAATTCCATATGCTATCCAAATTTAAATGTAAAGGTTGCAGCTACTCATGCAGGGCTAACTGTTGGTGAAGATGGGGCATCCCATCAAGCTATTGAAGACTTATCTTTAATGAGAAGCATTCCAAATATGACGGTTATATGCCCAAGTGATGATGTGGAAACGGAAGCAGCAGTAAGAGCAGCAGCGGAATACTACGGGCCAGTTTACATAAGGCTTGGCAGATCATCAGTACCAACAATAAATAATAGACCTGGGTATAAGTTCCAAATTGGAAAGGCAGTTGTATTAAAAGAAGGTTGTGATGTTTCAATATTTGCAACGGGGATAATGGTGAGTGAAGCTCTCAAAGCAGCTGATGCTTTAAAAGAAAAAGGAATTGATGCAGAGGTTATTAACATTCATACATTAAAACCAATTGATAGCGAAGCAATAATTAAATCTTGCAAAAAAACAGGTTGTGCTGTAACCTGTGAAGAACACAGCATTATTGGCGGCCTTGGAAGTGCTGTTATGGAAGTGTTGTCTGAAGAATGCCCTGTTTATGTAAAAAGGATAGGCGTTATGGATAAGTTTGGGGAATCCGGAAAGCCTAATGAGGTTTTGAAAGCTTATGGCCTTACTTCAGAAAACATTGTGAGGGCTGCTGAGGAAGTATTCAGTAAAAAAAATAATTAGGGAGAAAGCAAAAGCTTTCTCCTTTAAAATATATTTTAGCATTTGTTAGATATTTTATGGATGGTAGCAATTCAATGAGGGGGAATTAGGAGGACAATATGGAAACATTTAGAAATTACTTTTATAAGGTTTTTACTTTAATGACAAGAATTGTTTTAATTTTTGAGATAATAAATGATTTTAGGTCTAAAGATACTTATTGTTTGTCAGTTGGATTAGCAGCAATTTTACTGACATTTTTGCCTAAACTCGTAGAAAAAGTATTAAAAAAGAATAATGAATTAATTTCATTTTTATTTATGCTGTTTATTTTTCTCGCATCCTATCTTGGTACATTAAAAAGATTTTATGCAATATTTCCATGGTGGGATTCTGCAGTTCACTTCCTATCGGGGATAATATTAGGGCTTATAGCTTTTTGTGCTTTAAAAAATGTAGATATATTTAAAAATACTGAATCTATTAAATTTAGGATCTTTGCATTGATATCTATAATTTCTTTTGCTACACTTTGTGGGGTCTTATGGGAAATATATGAGTTTACAATGGACAATATTTTGGGAACGGACATGCAGGTTGTAGAACTTACAGGAGTTGCAGATACAATGGGAGATCTTATAGCAGATTTTTTTGGCGGAACGATAATAGGTATATATGGATTTACTGCATTTAAGAATAAAACTAATTCCCCATCTAAATATACAAAGAACTTTTAAGGATTAAAATGCTAGACAAGCTGTAGGGAACGGTTCCGCCTCACTAAATTCTGATCGCCCTGTAAATGCTGCAGAATGGAATTGTTACTGGGTATTGGCACCGTTCTGCTCTCATAGATTCCACTTGTTCATCAACGGAACGAACGGTCAAGACCGTTCCCTACATTTTATTAATTCCAAGGGCTCCAATTCCCGTTTAGGTGCCAGCTATTTGATATTTAAAACTATTAAATGTCAAATGGGCTGGCACCTAATATTTAAATTCCTCATCTAAATATACAAAAAACTTTTAAGGGACACAGCTATAAATATCATAACATTTTGAATTAAATATATATTCATTTTCTGCATATCCGTTAAATATTGATATTGTGTAGATTAATAATACATGATAAAATATTTATGCATAGATTTTTTTTGTAATATAGGGGGTGCAGAGATGAAATCAAAATTTTCAATCAAAGAGTTTATTATTATTACTATTGGAATGGTTATGGTTGCTGGCGGACTTTACTATTTTTTAAATCCCAATAATCTGGCAACAGGCGGGGCTTTTGGTCTTGCAGTTGTTCTTTCAAGCTTCTTTCCCAAGTTAAATGTCGGGCTTTTAATGATGATGATTAATGGTGCTCTTTTTATAATTGCCTTTCTCTTTATAGGCTCGGGTTTTGGAGCTAAAACTATTTATGCCAGCCTTGGGATTTCAGGTATGGTATGGCTGTTTGGAATCGTAACACCTATTAAAAAATCTGTTACTGATGATATACTTATTGATTTGATTTTTGGTGTTTTAATATCGGGAGTAGGTATGGGAATAGTGTTTAATCAAAATGCATCCACAGGAGGCACAGATATAGTTGCTAAAGTATTAAATAAATTTTTTCACATAGGCATTGGGAAAGGACTTTTCCTTTCAGATTTTTTTATTACATTAGTAGCAGGGTTAAGATTTGGACCAAAAACAGGTATGTATGCACTTCTTGGAGTAATATTAAATAGTTATGTTATAGACAGCGTGATTGAGGGGTTAAGTGTATGCAAGGAGGTTACTATAATAAGCGATAGAGGGAAAGAAATTAAAAAGTTTATTATGGGAGATCTCGAAAGAGGAGTAACTGTTTATGACGCTAAAGGAGCCTATACAGGTGAAATAAAAGAAGTAATGATTACGGTTATGAGCCAGAAAGAATTTATAAGACTTAGAAGGTTTATAAGAGAAGAGGATCCTAAAGCATTTATTACAGTTAATAATGTGCATGAAGTTTTAGGTGAAGGGTTTAAAGATATTGTAGAGTAAAATAAGAAAAGATGGGTTGATGTAAAACGTGAAAATCAAACAATATGTTGAATCGTGCAAAGATTTAAATTTAATGTACTTTGATATGCTCCCTTCCATATAAACAAGTGAAAAAATAAAAATTTGTTTATATAGAGGGGAGCATATTATGGTTGGAGATATAAAAACTTTTTATTTTTTCATCTGTCTACTTGACAGGGAGCAGTTCATAGTTCACTTCGATAGCCCCTTTTTGATACATATTATTACGGCGTTTTTTAAAATTAATCATAAATTACCATCAAAATTTGATTCAAATTGTCTTTGATTTATGTTATTATAATATCTATAAAAGAATTTTGAAAATAATTGTTGATTATATGCAGGAAAAGATAAGGTATATGTCTAATATACAAATATAAAGTTCTTTTAAAGACTTAGGTGGAGCTTGCTTATAGGGAATCCTTAGGGAATCCTCTTCCCATCTGGGCCTTAGAAGGGACGATCTATGGGTGTAGCATCCGTTATTCCCTGTTTTAAGCAAGGTATTACGGATGGTAGCCATCGGATAAGGTGATTCTAGACTTAAGTGGAGTCTGCTTGTAGGGAATCCTCTTCCCATTTGAGCCTTAGAAGAGCTGATCTATGGGTGTAGCATCTGTTACTCTCAGTCTTAAGTGGGGTTTGCGGATGGTGTAGCTATCGAATTTTAACTTTACAACTTTTTACGTGTTATACAAGGGGATGATTATGTGATAGAAATAAAAAATGTTTCTAAGGTGTATAAGAATAATGTTATTGCCCTTTCAAATGTAAATATATCAATAAACAAGGGAGAATTTATTTTTTTAGTAGGTCCAAGCGGTGCAGGGAAAACTACTTTTGTAAAACTTCTTTTAAGGGAAATTGAACCTACTAGTGGTGAAATATATGTAAATAATATAGATATAAATAAGCTTAAAAGAAGACAGGTTCCATATTATAGAAGGAATATCGGTGTCGTTTTCCAAGATTTTAGGCTGCTTAATAATAAAACAGCATATGAAAATGTGGCTTTTGCTATGAGAATTGTTGGAGCCAGCAGCAAAGAAATTAAAAAGAGAGTACCGCAAGTATTATCTCAAGTTGGACTTTCAAGCAAGCTTAGCTCATATCCTAACCAGCTCTCAGGAGGAGAACAGCAGAGGGTTGTTCTTGCAAGAGCTTTAGTAAATAATCCAGTACTGCTGATATGTGATGAGCCAACAGGTAATCTTGATCCTGAAACTGCAAATGGGATTATGGAAATTCTTGATAACATAAACAAATCAGGAACAACAATACTAATGGCAACCCATGCCAGGGATTTAGTAGATAGGATGAAAAAAAGAGTTATTGCTATTGAAAAGGGTGTCATAGTGAGAGATCAGCTGAGAGGAGTTTATGGCTATGAAGATTAGTAATTGCGGCTATTATATAAAAGAGGGCATGAAGAGTATTGTAAATAATAAAGTTATGAGTTTTGCTTCAGCAGCCACGGTAGCAGCTGCCTTATTCGTGTTTGGGGTTTTTACATTACTTGTGGTTAATGTGGACAACCTTATGAGTGACGTTGAAAATAAGATTGAAATTCAAGCTTTTTTAAATAATGGTGTTACCACAATTGAGGAACAAAATATTAAAAAGACAATAGAAGATATACCGAATGTAAAAGAAATTAAATATGAATCAAAAACGGATGCATTAAAAAATTATGAAAAACAGCTTGGAGAAAATAAGGATTATGCAAAAGGACTTGAAAAGGATAATCCGCTTCCAGCATCTTTTATAGTTAAAGTAGACAAGCCAGAAAGCGTTGTAGGTGTATCATCTAAAATCAAAGAAATTAAGGGAATAGAGAAGGTTAATGATGGACAAGGGGTTGTAGATAAAGTCATTCATATAACAAGAATAATTAAAACAACAAGCTTTGTACTTATGATAATTTTAGGAGTTGTAGCAATTGCTTTGATAGCAAATACAATAAAGCTTACAGTTTATGCAAGGAAAAGGGAAATAGGCATAATGAAATATATTGGTGCTACAGACTGGTTTATTAAATGGCCTTTTGTAATTGAAGGAATGGTTTTGGGATTTTTAGGGGCTATAATTTCAATTATTGTTTTATCTTTGGGATATAACTACCTAATAGGCTTTATACAAAAGGATGCAGTAATATTTTCGCTTGTATCTCCTTATCAAATTATGGAACAGCTATTGTGGCAGTTTAGTCTTGTAGGGGTGTTTATTGGCGGCCTTGGCAGTTTGATATCAATTAGAAAATTTTTAGTAATATAGGGGGGATAAAATTGAAAAAAAGGTTTCGATGTATTTCGTTAACTTTAGCTTTTATGATGTCCATATCAACTTTGGCTTTTGCAGGCGAGGTTGATAAGAAGAAGAAGGAGCTAAATAATTCTCAAAACAAGATGGATGATTTAAAAGGTAAGATTAGCGATGTAAAAGATGAAAAACAGGATGTTTTAGCTCAATTAAAAAAGCTTGAAAGTCAGGCAGCAGCTGTTCAAAATGATATAAACTCTTTAGATAATAAAATTGCTTCTAAGCAGGCTGAAATAAAACAAACTAATAAGAACCTTGAAAGTGCAGTAGCTGACTATAACTCTCAAAAGGATACATATGATCAGAGGGTAAGAGCAATGTATATGAATGGACCTTCTGGATATCTTGCTATCTTATTAGATGCAGAAAATTTTTCAGACTTTATTTCAAGAGCTGACATCACTAAAAAAGTAATGGAATACGATATTAATCTTTTAAAGGGAATGAAGGAAAAGCAGGATAAAATTGAAGCAGCAAGGAATAAGCTCACTGCTGAAAATGATCAACTAGTAAAATTGGAGCAGGATGCAAAGGGAAAGAAATCAGAAATATGTTCCATAAACTCTGAAAAAAAATCTTACTATGATAAATTAGAAAGGGATCAAAAATCCTATGAAGTAGCTTTTGCAGAACAAGAAAGAGCGTCCAAACAGCTTGAAAAGGAAATCCAGAGCATTCTTGCTAGATCAAGTAGCGCCAATAGAAGCAGTAGTAGAGGCGCCGGAAGCGTAACTTACTCCGGAGACAAAGGTGGAATTTTAAGGGTAAGTGATATTGGCAGGATGCCACAGGTAACATCGTATTATGGATACAGATATCATCCAGTACTTCATGTTAATAAACTGCATACAGGTGTTGATATTGGGGTACCAACAGGAACACCAGTTTATGCTATGGCAGATGGTGTAGTTATTGTTGCAGGATATAATGGAGCCTATGGCAATGTAGTAGTAATAAGTCATGGAGGAGACCTTACTTCTCTTTATGGTCATAATTCACAAATTCTTGTTTCAGCAGGTCAAAGTGTAAAAAAAGGTCAGATGATTTCAAGATCTGGGAATACCGGTTTTTCAACAGGACCCCATCTTCATTTTGAAGTAGATAATGGTGGACAACCAATTGATCCTAGTCCTTATTTAATAATAGGACAATAATTTTTAGCCAGCATATGCTGGCTAAAATATTTTTTGTAATGTTTAATAGTGGGTGTTATAATGTTAGTTAAATTGAATAAAATAACAGAGAGGCATTATGATGAGAGGTGTTTGAATGGAAGGTAAAAAGTGGTCTTTAAAGAAAGCTATAACGTGGATAATTATAACAAACCTTATAACAGCTTCTGTTTTAATTTTTGTTCCTATAAAAACTATAGGAGGAAAAGTGCTGGTAAATGGCGATGATTATAAATTCTTTAAACAATATGAAAAAATGAAACCTGTTAATGATATTATTAAGGATAATTATTATGAAAAAATAGATAATCCTAAAATGGTTGAAGGTGCAATAAAGGGCATGGTAAGTGCACTTGATGATCCATATACTGTTTTTATGAATAAAAAAGAATTTGATGAACTAAAAACATCAACTCAAGGTTCATTTACAGGAGTTGGAATCTATATTGGGGATAAGGATGGCAAAATAGTAGTTGTAGCGCCTATTGAAGACAGCCCTGCAGAAAAAGCCGGTATAAAATCAGGTGATATTATAACTAAAGTTAATGGCCAGGAAGTTTCGGCTAAAGAAAGTGATAAAGCTGTTTCAATGATGAAAGGCAAGGCAGGGACAAAAGTAAAAATAACTATTTACAGGGAGGGTGTTGGAGAAAAGGATATTGAAGTTACTAGAGAAAAAATTGTTTTCAAAACTGTAAAAAGTGAAATGCTCCCTGATAATATTGCATATATTAGAATAACTACCTTTGATGAAAATACATCTAAAGCTTTTGTAAGTGCATTAGATGATATGAAGTCAAAGGGAATGAAGGGACTTATCCTTGATTTAAGAGATAATCCTGGTGGGCTTCTTGATGAATGTAAAGTTGTAGCAGATAAGCTTTTAGGAAAGGGTACTATAGTTTATACACTTGATAAGGATGGAAAAAAAGAAGTTCTAGAGTCTGATGAGGATAAAATAAATGTACCATTGGTCGTATTAACAAATGGCGGTACAGCCAGTGCTTCTGAAATAGTTTCCGGAGCTGTAAGAGATCATAAAGCAGGAACATTAATTGGAACTACAACCTTTGGGAAGGGTCTTGTACAGACAGTTATTCCTTTAATTGACGGAACAGGAATAAAGGTTACAACTGCAAGATACTATACTCCTTCAGGGGAATGTATACAAAAGAAGGGCATAAAGCCTGACATTGAAGTTCCTCTTCCAGA
>DHEX01000145.1:14769-46683 GCA_002400085.1 Clostridiaceae bacterium UBA4839
TTTTGGATGTATTCTTCTAAGAATCACCTTATAGGGCTTCGCTATGCGAAGTCCTATTAAATATGGAGGGTTGGTATGGGAGTTTTTGGTCTGGCTTGGTTTGCTATTCAAAACTATGCAGTATTGGTTATTAAAACGCTTACGGAACCTTTTGCATGGATTGCTGTTTTTTTACTTTTTATTCAATGCAAAAAGTTGGAGAAGATACAAAAGGTAATGTACTTAGGAAAGCCAAAATATAAGGTTTTTGATATGTTTATGTCATCACTTTTATTTGGTATTATTGCAGGATTGATAAGCAGTATAATTATAACAGTTTTTGGGGTTACTTCTTATAATTCAAAAGGCATAGAATATCTTTTGCTTCTGTCATTAATGCTTATGATGATAAATCCGAGATATGTGTGTTTATCTTATTCTGGAGGAATACTTGGAATTATCTCCTTAATAAACTCATATCTTGTGGAAAATGGATTTGTAAACAAGGATTATGGCTTTTTTGCATTTATTTATAATCACATCAATCTTGATGTAACAGCTTTAATGGCAATTGTTGCAATAATGCATCTTATCGAAGCTATGCTTGTGTATATTGATGGAGATACTATTGCAATACCAATTTATATTAAAAAGGAAGATAAAGTAGTTGGCGGATTTATAATGCAGAGATTTTGGCTTGTACCAGCAATATTTTATGTTATAGCCACTAATATAAATATATCAGGTGAACTTTTTCAAACTCCAAATTGGTGGCCAATTATAAGACCAGATCTTCCTGCAAATATTCTTGAAAAAGCAATAGTGGCTGCTGCTCCAATATTTATTATTCTTGGATATGGAGATTTTACAGTCGCGCAGACTCCAAAAGAAAAAGTAAAGAAATCTTCTAAAGGTCTGCTGCTTTTCAGTTTCAGTTTACTAGTTTTATCGTTCATTTCATCAAAAGTATATTACTTTAAGTATATTGCTGTTTTATTTGCACCAATTTGCCACGAGCTGTTAATAGCACATGAAAAACATTTTGAAAATAAATGTGAACCAATTTATACTTATAAAAATGATGGGGTTTTAGTTTTTGACACCTTATCAGATTCTCCCGCTGAAAAAATGAACATAAACTCAGGGGATAAAATTATCTCAATAAATAATACTAAAGTATTAAATTTAGGTGATGTAGAAGAAATATTAAATGGGAAACCGCCTTATATATGGGTTGAATTAATTGATCATAAGGGAAAGAAAAAGGTTTCTGAGTTTAAGGATTATAAAAATGGAGTAGAAGGGCTTGGGATACTAACTATCCCAAAGTACAGCGAAAATGCTCCAATAATCAATGAAAGTGGGGATATATTTAAAAAATAATTTTTAAAGCTATTTTTGATGAATGAATATGTAAATTATATACCTTATAACACATAACATAATAATAGATTGTGTTATGGAGGTTTTTAAGTTGAAATCGAAAGCTTTTTTTGCATCAGCGAATACATTTTCCGGGTTTGTTTCTTACTATAAATATGTTATAGACAAAAGTGAAAGGGTTTATATACTTCAAGGTGGGCTTGGCAGTTGGAAAAGTGAGTTTATAAAAAAATTAGGAGAGGATTTAAAGGACTGTGGATTTAATGTGGATTTTATTTATTCATCCTGGGATGTGGGGGATATAGATGCAATTTTTATTGAAGATATAAAGGTTTGTGTTGTCGATGGGACGTATAATAAAATTGAAGAAAGGTATCCTGGGGCTTTTGAAAGGACATTAAATTTTGATGAATATTATGATATAGATTACTTACGGGATAATAAAGAAAAAATTATTTACTATACAGATAGATTATTTGAGGAATATGATAAGTACTACAAATGCATGAAAGAAGCAAAACATATTCATGATATATTGGAAAGTGAATATCTTATAGGAATGGACTTTAAAAAAGCTGACAGCTATACTTATGAAATTATAAATAAACTAATTAAAGGCAAAGCAGATAAAAAACCAGAGGAAACACATAGATTTTTAGGTGCTATGGGGCCTAAAGGGCAAGTCTCATTTTATGATGAACTTACAAGTAATATTGCAAACAGGTATATAATTAAGGGAAGACCAGGTACTGGAAAATCAACTTTGATGAAAAAAACAGGTGCTGCTGCATTAATCAGCGGCTATAATGTGGAATATTATCACTGCTCATTTGATCCTGACAGCATTGATATGATTATAATTCCTGAGATTAGCTCTGCTATTCTTGATGGTACTGCTCCTCATGTTGTAGAACCCCAGGTAAGAGATAATGTTATAGATATGTTTTCTTGTATTAATACTGATCTTGTTAAGGAAGATGAAGAGCCTATATTAAGTATATGGGCTGAATATAAGGGCCAAATTGAAATGGCAAAGGGAAAATTGGCATATATTTATGAACTGAGGGAGGAACTAAAAAGGTATTATGGGAAAGCAACGGATTCTAATATGGTAAATGCTCTTAGAATAAGAATAGAAAATACTCTTATTCAGATGAAATAAAAGTCTGCACTGCGCAGGCTTTTTTAACTTCTATTCGTAATTTAGATTTAATACACCGCTGCGATAAGAAAAATATATTCCATTCACTTTACCATTTGCAAAGATGTTTGTTCATTCCATATATTTTTCTTATCTCCGCTGTAATTGTTCATTAATGATTTTAAATTATGGATTGCGGTTTTTTAATATACATATTGACTTAAAAACCACTTAATAATATAATCAAATAAACGAACGAACGTTCTTATTGGGGGTACGTATGAATAAGTTTAAAATAGTTTCAAAATTTAAGCCTACAGGGGATCAGCCTGAGGCTATAGAAAAGCTTGTAAAAGGAATAAAAAGGGGAGATAGATGTCAAACTTTGCTTGGGGTTACTGGCTCAGGGAAGACATTTACTATGGCAAACATAATTGAAAAGGTACAAAAGCCTACCTTAGTTCTTGCACATAATAAGACTTTGGCAGCACAGCTTTGCAGTGAGTTTAAAGAATTTTTTCCTGATAGTGCTGTTGAATATTTCGTAAGCTATTATGATTATTATCAGCCTGAAGCTTATATTCCTCATTCAGATACTTATATTGAAAAGGATGCATCTGTAAATGATGAAATAGATAAGCTGAGGCACTCTGCTACATCAGCTTTGTTTGAAAGNNGGAATGGTGAAGGATAGGAACGATATTTTAAGAAAGCTTGTAGATATTCAATATCAAAGAAATGATATAAATTTTGTAAGAGGAACTTTCAGGGTAAGGGGAGATGTAATTGAAATATTTCCTGCTTCATCATCAGATAAAGCAATTAGGGTGGAGTTATTTGGAGATGAAGTGGATAGAATAACAGAAATAGATGTACTTACAGGAAAGACTGTAGGTGAGAGAAACCATGTATCCATATTTCCTGCATCTCACTACGCAGCATCAAGAGAAAAAATTGAGGCTTCAATTAAAACAATTGAAGAAGAGCTGGAGGAAAGAAAGAAAGAACTTAAGGAACAGGGAAAGCTTCTTGAAGCGCAAAGGATTACTCAAAGGACAAACTATGACATTGAAATGCTTAGGGAAGTTGGTTATTGCACCGGGATAGAAAACTATTCCAGACACTTTGATGGAAGAAATCCTGGAGAGCCGCCTTTTACCCTTATAGATTATTTTCCTAAGGATTTTTTACTTTTTGTTGATGAATCTCATGTCACACTTCCTCAGGTTAAGGCAATGTATGCAGGTGACAGATCAAGGAAGGATAACTTAGTTGAATATGGTTTCAGGCTGCCTTCAGCATATGATAACAGACCTTTAAAATTTGAGGAGTTTGAAAAGAAAATAAACCAAGTTGTTTTTGTTAGTGCTACTCCTGCTCAATATGAAATTTCTAATTCAACTCAAATAGTAGAGCAGGTCATAAGGCCTACAGGTCTTATAGATCCAGAAATAATTGTAAAACCTGTTAAAGGTCAGGTTGATGATTTGGTTTCAGAAATCAACAAAACAGTTGAAAGAGGGTACAGGGTATTAGTTACAACACTAACAAAAAAAATGGCAGAGGATTTGACGGATTATTTAAAAGAACTTAATATAAAAGCTAGGTATTTACATTCAGATATAGATACAATAGAAAGGATGAAAATTATAAGGGATTTAAGGCTTAAGAACTTTGATGTGTTAGTTGGGATAAACCTTTTAAGAGAAGGTCTTGATATACCTGAAGTAGCTTTAGTTGCTATACTTGATGCTGATAAAGAAGGATTTTTAAGGTCTGAGACATCACTTATTCAAACTATAGGAAGGGCAGCAAGAAACTCAGAAAGCAGGGTTATAATGTATGGAGACCGCATAACAGATTCCATGGGAAAAGCAATAAATGAAACAAACAGAAGAAGAAAAATTCAAATGGAATATAATAAGGAACATGGAATTACTCCTACTACTATTGTAAAACCAGTACGTGATGTCATAGAAGCAACCAAAACTGCTGAGAAAAAAGAAGATTATAATATAGAAGGAGAAAACATAGAAGAGTTAATTGAAAAGCTAAAAGCTGAAATGACGGAAGCTGCTGCAAACCTGCAATTTGAAAGAGCAGCAGAGCTAAGGGATGAAATTAAATTTATTGTGGATAAAAAATCACCAAAATCTAAATTAAAAAAATTGTAATTCATAATTTAAATTTAATTCACCGCTGTGATAAGATACAAAGATGTTCTAAGGATTAAAATGCCAGACAAACTGTAGGGACCGGTCTTGACCGTTCCGTTGATGAATGAATGGAATCTGAGAGAGCGAAATGGTGCCAATACTTGGTAACAATTTCACTCTATGGCATTTGCAGGACGATCTGAATTTGGGTGGCGGAATGGTCAAGACCGGTCCCTACATCTGATTCGGCATTTTTTACATTAGGGATTCTTTGCAAACGGGAAAAGTGAATGGAATATATTTTTCTTATCGCAGCGGTGTATTAAATCTAAATTACGAATAGAAGTTAAATAAGTTAATAAGAGGTGGAATCATGCCAAAGGATAAGCTTATTATAAAGGGTGCAAGAGAACATAATTTAAAAAATATAGATTTGGAGCTTCCAAGGGATAAATTTATTGTTTTTACAGGACTTTCGGGTTCAGGCAAGTCCTCACTTGCCTTTGATACTATTTATGCTGAAGGCCAAAGAAGATATGTAGAATCTCTTTCTGCCTATGCAAGACAGTTCTTAGGACAAATGAGAAAGCCAGATGTAGATTATATAGAGGGTTTATCCCCCGCAATATCTATTGACCAAAAAACTACAAGTAAAAACCCACGTTCTACTGTAGGAACTGTTACGGAAATTTATGATTATTTAAGACTTTTATATGCAAGAATTGGAATTCCTCACTGTCCTAAATGCGGCAAGGAAATTAAAAAGCAAAGTGTAGATCAAATGGTAGATAAGATTATGGAGCTTAAAGAGAGGACAAAGATTCAAATTTTAGCCCCGGTAGTTAGAGGAAGAAAAGGTGAGCATACAAAGCTTCTTGAAAATATCAAAAAGAACGGTTTTGTCAGAATAAGAATTGATGGAGAAACTTATGATTTAAATGAAGAAATTCATCTTGAAAAAAACAATAAGCACAATATTGAAGTAGTTATAGACAGGATAATAATAAAAAAGGGGATAGAATCAAGGCTTACTGATTCTATTGAAACAGCTTTAAAACTTTCTGAAGGCCTTGTTATTGTAAATATTATAGATGGTGAAGAAATACTTTTTAGTGAAAACTTTGCTTGCCCGGATTGTGGCATAAGCATTGGTGAGCTTTCACCAAGAATGTTTTCATTTAATAGCCCTTATGGAAAATGTCCTGAATGTGATGGATTGGGTTCTTTAATGGAAATATCCCCTGATTATATTATTCCAGATACGTCCCTGTCAATTAATGAAGGTGCAGTGGTTCCTTGGGGAACTTTAAAGGAGGACTCATGGACTAATTCAGTAGTAACAGCCCTTGCAAAATATTATGGGTTTAGTTTAAATAAAAAGATTAGGGATCTTCCAAAAGAAATTGTTGATATTATTTTATATGGTAATAACGGGGAAAAGTTTAAAGTTAATTTCAACAGGGAATATGGCAAAGGAGAGCTTATGTACAGCTTTGAGGGAGTAATTCCAAATCTTAAGAGGCGATACAGAGAAACTAGCTCTGATTATATAAAAAATGAAATTGAAGGATATATGAAAATTAGAAAATGCCCAAAATGCAAAGGAGCAAGGCTTAGACCTGAGAGCCTTGCTGTAACTGTAGGAGGGCTTTCCATTGATAAGATATGTGAAATGCCTATTAGAGATGAACTAAATTTTATTACAAATTTAAAGCTTTCAGAAAAGGATATGGCTATTGCTTCTCAAATTTTAAAGGAAATAAAATCAAGGCTTAAATTCCTTGTGGATGTAGGGCTTGATTATTTAACTCTTTCAAGACCATCTTCAACGCTTTCAGGAGGAGAATCACAAAGAATAAGACTTGCAACACAAATTGGTTCAGGTCTTGTAGGTGTTTTATACATCCTTGATGAGCCAAGTATCGGACTTCATCAAAAGGATAATGACAAGCTATTGGAGACATTAAAACATTTAAGGGATTTAGGGAATACCCTTATTGTTGTAGAACACGATGAGGACACAATGAGAGCAGCAGACTATATTGTTGATATTGGACCTGGTGCAGGAGATCATGGAGGAGAAGTAGTTGCCTGTGGTACACCTTCAGAGGTGGCAGCCTGCGAGAAATCTATAACAGGGCAGTATTTATCAGGAAAAAAGAAAATAGAAATACCTAAAGAAAGAAGAAAACCAAATGGCAACTATATTACTGTAAAGGGTGCAAAGGAAAATAATTTAAAAAACATAGAAGTTAAATTTCCTCTTGGAGTTTTTACCTGTGTTACTGGAGTTTCAGGTTCAGGTAAAAGTACACTTGTAAATGAAATACTATATAAGGGGATTGCAAAAGAACTAAACGGTTCAAAGGTTTTACCGGGCTGTTATGATGAAATACTAGGTCTTGAAAATATTGATAAGATTATTAATATAGATCAGCTTCCCATTGGAAGAACACCGAGATCAAATCCTGCCACATATACTGGGGTATTTGATTATATAAGGGAGTTATTTGCAGGGACACCTGAAGCTAAAATGAGAGGATATAAAAATGGAAGGTTTAGCTTTAATGTTAAAGGTGGAAGATGTGAAACATGCAGCGGTGATGGTATAATTAAAATAGAGATGCAGTTTTTGCCTGATGTTTATATACCCTGTGAAGTTTGCAAGGGAAAAAGATACAACAGGGAAACCTTGGAGGTAAAATATAAAGGAAAAAATATTTCAGATGTGCTTGACATGACTGTAGAGGAAGCATTGGAGTTTTTTAAAAATATACCAAGGATAAAAAATAAGCTTCAAACTTTATATGATGTAGGCCTTTCTTATATAAAATTAGGGCAGCCGTCTACTCAGCTCTCAGGAGGAGAGGCACAGAGAATTAAACTTGCTACTGAACTTTCAAAAAGAAGTACAGGAAGAACATTTTATATATTAGATGAACCAACTACAGGGCTTCATGTTGAAGATGTAAAAAAGTTAATTGAAATACTGCAAAGGCTTGTAGACAGTGGAAATACTGTAGTAGTAATAGAACATAATTTAGATGTCGTAAAATGCGCTGATTATGTTATTGATTTAGGGCCAGACGGCGGAGACAGGGGAGGACAGGTTATAGGCTGTGGAACTCCTGAAGAAATAGCACAAATAAAAAATTCCTATACAGGGCAGTATATAAAAAGAATGCTAAATAAATAGAAGAGCCGATCCATGGGCGGCGTAACTGCCGTTAGATATTACGGATGGCAGCGCAGCCATTTAACTGACTATAAACTCATTATACGAGGAGGGATAAAATGAAGAAGTTATGTTTATTTATCCTTACTTTATCTTTACTTTTTTCATCCTGCAGTAAAAATAAGACTAATATGCGGGATAAAAAAGCAAGCAGGTTTAAACAAGTTGGAGAAACTACACCTGATTTCAGCAGTGAAAAATTTAAAGCTTTTGAGAAGGAAGATTGGAAGGTGAACTTTACTGAGAGGACTATAGATAAATATGATGAGGTTAATTTATCTGTAATTGATGTTTATCCTAAAGATAATGGCTTTATTCTTGTATCTGAAAGTAAAAACGGCGAAATTGTATATTCAAAAGTTACAGGAGATAATCTCGATATTTCAAAAGCAGCAGAAAATGAGGTTATTGATGATTTTGTAATAAATAATCTTAATGATAATGATGAACTTTGGGGATATCAAAAATTTCAAAATTATTATCTCATAATAAAGAATCATCAAACCTATATATATAAGGACGGAAAGCTATTAAGTCAAATTAAGGGTATTGGAAAGATAGCTGATATAGATAATGATGGACAGATAGAGCTTGTTTGCAATGTTGATGAAAAAAAGCTTATAATATATAGATTGAAAGCAAATAATGCAGTTAAGCTTTGGGAGTTTACTTCAAACGATATATCTTTTAACGGTAATATACAAATTGCTGACTTTAACGGAGATGGAGTTAAAGAGATATATGCAGGTGATGTAATTCAAAATATGAGAAAGTTTGTGCTAACCAATAAAGGCTTTTATGAAGATAAGTCTCTTCCAGTAAAATATGGAGAAAAGCAAGCAGGAAATTATTATTTTGTTGATTATAATAAAGATGGGAAAATGGATATTATAGTAACTTTAAAAGATGTAAAGCCGAAGCTCTTTATTCAAAAGAACGAAAAGCAGCCAGCAACGACTTCAAGAAAGAGTACGGATTTTAAAAAGCTATTTTAGTTTCAAACAAGTATCTATCTGACAGCATTTGCTGTCAGATAGATATTTACTATGGTATAATGAAGAAAAGATTTGAATACCAGTATTTGTATTTCAATCATATATACATGATAAGGGTGGTTTTATGGTTAAACAAATTACATTAATTTTAAGGTTTGTTGTGATTGGACTTATTTATGTTGTTCTCTTTAAGATAATAAAGGTTATGTACACTGACCTTAAGGGTTCAAAAAAGAAAGATAGGTTTTTGGATTATGCACTTGAGGTTCTTGATGCCCCATCTGAATCAGGCATATCAAAAGGTAGTGTTCTTACCCTGCATACTATAACTAATATAGGGAGAAATCAGTCAAATAATATTATAATTGATGACCCCTATGTATCCTCCTATCATGCCAGAATATTCATTAAGGATGATGAGCTTTATATTATGGATTTAAATAGCACTAATGGAACTATTAAAAATGGAGATCTACTTAAAGAGGCAGAAGAACTTTATAGCGGGGATATAATTGAAATTGGCAGAGCTAAGTTTAAAGTTATAGGATAGAGGGATTTTTATGAAAACTTTTGAGAAAAGTATTATAAAAGATATATGCATCATAACCATGCTTTTATATTCTATACTAGCATTATCTAAAATGGATTATAGACCTCTTGAAGTAGGAGGTCTTTCATGTATATTGATAATATCTTCATATAGCATAATAAGTAAATTTTTCTATAAAGGTGATAAATTTCTTCTTATAATTCCTCTGTTTATAACTCAGTTTGGACTTATTATGATTTATAGAATAAACAGCGCACTAGCATTCAAACAAATAGTATGGTTTGTTTTAGGCCTTGGGATTTATATGATTATTGTAATATTTCTTCGTGATATAAGCCGCCTTGAGAAATTTAAGTATCTTTATGCGATAATTGCTATACTTCTTCTTTCATCTACGCTATTTTTCGGGAAAGAAATAAAAGGCTCAAGGAACTGGCTTAGAATAGGTAAATACAGCATACAGCCTTCTGAAATTGCTAAGTTTTTTTTAATTTTTTATTTGGCAAGTGCAATTCAGGATGTAAAAGATTTCAAGGATGCTGTTAAGATTTCTATTCCAGTATTTATATGTATTGGACTTTTGGTAGTGGAAAAGGATTTAGGAGCTGGGCTTATATTTTTTGGTATATTTATTACTATGGTTTACATAGGAACATCAGACCGTAAATTTATTTTAGCTAGCCTTGGAGTCTTTATTGTAGGGTCTATATTCAGCTATTTTAAATTTGCCCATGTAAGAACCAGATTTGCTATATGGATAGATCCATGGAAAGATAAATATGATAAAGGAAATCAAATATGTCAGTCACTTTTAGCTATTGCCTCAGGTGGGCTTTTTGGTACTGGACTTGGCCTTGGACACCCTGAATTTATACCTGAAGTTCACAATGACTGTATTTTTGCAGCTATATGTGAAGAATTCGGACTTCTTGGCGGCACTGCTTTAATTCTTTTATACCTCATTCTTGTATATAGGGGATTAAGGGCTGCAATAAATGCAAAAGATAACTTTTCCAGCCTTGTTGCTGTTGGAATTTCAAGCATGATTGGATTTCAGGTTTTTGTAATAATTGGCGGTGTAATAAAGATGATACCATTAACTGGTGTAACACTTCCTTTTGTAAGCTATGGAGGAAGTTCCATGATACTTAATTTTGCCTGTCTTGGAGTACTTCAAAAAATATCTGAGGCAAGGAGGACAGTGGTTTATGAATAAGGATATTGAAAAAGGGATAAAGAGGCTTGTTATTTTTTTCTCTATATGCTTTTTTAGTATAATAGGTTATTTAACATATTTTAATATATTTACTGCAGATAAAATAGTAACTGATCCCACTAATCGAAGGCTTGCTATTTATGATAATGAATATATAAGGGGTTCTATACTAGATAGGAATGGCAAACCTATTGTAACAAGCAAAAGAAATGAGAAGGGCACTCAGGACAGGACTTATACAAATGGTGAAGCGTATGCCCATGTAACTGGATATAGCAGCTATAAGTATGGGAAAACTGGTGTAGAGCTAAAGTATAATGATATTTTGCAGGGAAGAAATTTTATGTACAATGTTTTTGGGGGTATGACTAAAAACATTGGTGATATAATTACAAAGAAAGAAAAGCGTGGAAATGATGTATGCTTAACTATTGATAAAGCTACTCAGGAAAGAGCATATAAAGCTATGGGAACAGATAAGGGTGGTGTGGCAGCTATTAATCCAAAGACTGGGGAGATTATAGCCATGGTTTCTACGCCATCCTTTAATCCTCAAAATATCAATGAAAACTTTGATTCTCTTAAAAATGATGAAAGAAAACCTTTTATAAATAGAGCAGCCCAGGGATATTATCCGCCTGGGTCAGTTTTTAAACTAGTTACAACTGCAAGTTTTATTGAAAATGAAAATCAGAGTTTGGATAGAACATTTAATTGTAATGGAAAACTAAAGATAGGAAACTATACTTTAATTGATCAGAATAATAAATCCCATGGGAAAATTAATTTAAAAAATGCATTTAAATATTCCTGCAACTATACCTTTGGCTCTATCGGCATGGAACTTGGTTATGATAGGCTTAAGGATTCAGCTGAAAAATTTATGTTTAATAAGGATATCCCTCTTAATCAGGATTATGACACTATAAACATTAAGAGTGGGGGTATTTCAATAGGTGATAAAAACGATAAAGCTGAGCTTGCACAAAATGCTATTGGCCAAAATAAGGTTGCTGCCAATCCAATGACCATGGCACTTGTTACTTCGGCTATTGCAAATAATGGTGTTATGATGAAGCCTTATATAGTTAAGGAGGTTAAAAATCCTTATGGATTTAAAATAAGTGAAACAGTGCCGCAAGAATTGACTGAAAGCATAAGTCGGGGAACATCAGACATAATTAAAGATTATATGGTGGAAACAGTAAAGTCTGGAACAGGAACTAATGCACGAATTCAAGGGACAACAGTGGCAGGAAAAACCGGAAGCGCGGAGGACAGCAGCAATAATCAAAGCCATTCTTGGTTTGTAGCTTTTGCTCCTGCAGAAGATCCCCAAATAGCAGTAGCGGTTATAGTTGAAAATGCTGGATATGGAGGCGGACGTGCTGCTGAAGTTGCACGAGAAACCATAAAAGCTTATTTAAATAAATAGCTTTGCAGGAGGTAAAAGATGACAGGAAAAGCACATTTGACTATTGGAATTGCTGCTACTGTTGCAGCTTCAAAACATTTTAAAATAAACATAAATCTTGCCTCCCTTACTGTTTGCTCCATAGCATCTGTTTTTCCTGACATAGATCATCCTAAAAGTTTAATAAATAAATATATTCTTCCAGTAAAAAATAAAAGTGTTAAGTTAACAATTTATTTAAGCCTTGGAATTTTTATTATAGCTTTAAATATGTTTTATTTTAATTACACCTATTTAAATGTCATAGGCATTTCTTTAATACTAATTGGGGTTTCAACTCATAGGGAGGGAGTGATCCACAGCTTAAATGGTTTATTTATTTTCTCCATCACCTTTGCATATACATCAAAGAGGCTTGGGTACAGTGGCTATTCAATACCATTTTTTATCGGGTATATATCCCATATAATTGCGGATATGTTTACTAATAGAGGTGTTCCACTTTTTTATCCCTTTATTAAGAAAAAAATTAAGATGCCTTTAACATTTAGAGTAGGTTCATGGCAGGGTAAAATTGTGGAAGGGCTTATTATGGCATCATGCCTTACGTATATTACATTTGAATTGCCATATATATTAAGCTCACTATAACTTTTAATTGATTTAGAAATCATCGGATAAGGTGATTCTTAGACTCAGGTGGAGTCTGTTTATAAGGAATACTTTTCTCCACTGAGCCTTAGAAGAGCCGATCCAGAGGCGTAGTAGCCGTAATACTTTTATCCGGATAGAATAATGCATTGGGCAATAGTGGCTGATCCAGGGAGCATAGTATCTGTAATACCCCGCCCTTGGCGGGGTATTACGACTAACAACCATCGGATAAAATAGGAGGATTATATATGTTTGATTTTGAAGAAGCATTAAAAAAACTTCCTGATAGTCCTGGGGTTTATATAATGAAAAATAGTGAAGGCGAAATAATATATATTGGTAAAGCAGTTTCTTTAAAAAATAGAGTAAGGCAGTATTTTCAAAATTCGAGGAAGGATTCACCAAAGGTTGCTGCAATGGTAAGCCACATTGCGGAATTTGAGTATATACTTACAGATACTGAAATGGAGGCTCTTATTCTCGAATGTAATTTAATTAAAAAGCATAAGCCCAAATATAATATTCTCTTAAAGGATGATAAGCACTATCCATATATAAAAATAACCGTAAATGAAGAATACCCAAGGATTTTAATAACCAGAAAAATGATAAAAGATGGATCTAAATACTTTGGACCATATACAGATTCATATGCAGTTAAAGAAACAATTGATGCTGTAAAAAATATTTATCCTTTAAGAAGCTGCAGTCAGCAAATCAAATATGGGAAAGTTGTATCAAGACCTTGCCTTAATTATCAAATAAAAAGATGTCTTGCGCCTTGCCAGGGGAATATAAAAAGAGAGGATTATATGAATATAGTTAAGGACATAATTCTTCTTCTATCGGGCAAGGATGGGGAGCTTATAGAAAAGCTTAAGGAAAAAATGCAGGAGGAATCAGAAAAATTAAATTTTGAAGCAGCTGCAGCAACAAGGGATAAAATAATATCTATACAAAAGATTCAGCAAAAACAAAAGATAATATCATCGTCCTTTGAAGATGAGGATGTTTTCGCAGCTTTTAAAGGCATAGATGAGTGCTGCATGGAAGTATTTTTTATTAGAAGCGGGAAACTTTTAGGCAGGGAGAACTTTTTTTTCGATAATATAGAGGATGATGAGGATATTATTTCTCAATTTTTACTTCGATTTTATGAAGAAAGGGATTATATACCTAAAAAAATTATTATCCAGGATGAAATACCTAATATGGAAGAAATAGAGGAATATCTTTCTCAAAAAAAAGGAGCAAAAGTTTATATACATACACCTAAAAAAGGAGAAAAGGTTAAACTTATTAAAATGGCTGAAAAAAATGCGGAGTCTGCCATTGAGCAAAGGAAGTTTAAAATGGATAAGGAAAGGGAATCATCTAAGGGAGCTTTAGATGAAATAGCTGCTATTTTAGAACTTAAAAACTATCCTAAGAGAATAGAAGCCTTTGATATATCCAATATACAAGGGACTGATCCAGTAGCCTCCATGGTGGTATTTGAAGATGGAAAGCCTAAAAATAAGGATTATAGAAGATTTAAAATTAAAACTGTAGAGGGCCCTAATGATTATAAAAGCATGGAAGAGGTAATAAGAAGAAGATTTGAAAGAGGTTTAAGGGAAAGGGAAGAGCTGCAAAAAAAAGAAATAAATTATACTGAGGGAAAGTTTTCAGTCTTTCCAGATCTTATTATGATGGATGGCGGAGGCGGACAGGTTAATATTGCGCTGAAGGTTTTAAATGAGCTTAACATTTCTATTCCAGTATGCGGAATGGTGAAGGATGAAAAGCATAGAACCAGAGGGCTTATATACAATAACAATGAAGCCGAAATATATAAAGAATCAAATGCATTTAAACTTATTGCAAGAATTCAAGATGAAGCTCACAGATTTGCTATAACCTATCATAGAAGTTTAAGGTCGAAAAGTATAGTTTCTTCTGTCTTAGATGAAATAGAAGGTATTGGACCAAAAAGGAAAAGAGAACTTTTAAAGTATTATAAAACTATAGATGCTATAAGGAAGGCACCTATAGAGGATTTAAAAAAGGTTGAAGGAATGAATGAAAAATCTGCTGAGGCAGTGTATAATTATTTTAGGGAATATAGGGATAATATTGATTAATATATATATTAAAATCTTATTATAGAGGTGTTATAAATGAAGAAAATGGTAGTTGATACTCACACTCATACTATTGCAAGCGGTCATGCTTATAGTACTCTTATTGAAAATTGTACCGAGGCAGCCAAAAATGGAATGAAGATGATTGGAATGACAGATCATGGTCCTAAAATGCCAGGTACTGCCGGATACTCTTATTTTATAAACTTTAAGGTTATTCCTGATGTAATTGCAGGAGTTGAAGTTTTAAAGGGAGTAGAAGCAAACATAATTGATTACGATGGAACAATTGATTTAAATAAAAGAACCTTAAATGATATGGATATTGTTATTGCAAGCCTTCATGATATTTGTATCAGACCATCAAGCGTAAAGGATAATACTAATGCAGTTATAGGTGCAATGAAAAACCATTGTGTGGATATTATAGGACACTCAGGTAATCCTTCTTTTCCTATTGATGTGGATGAAATGCTTAAAGCTGCACTTGAATATAATGTTATTATAGAAATAAACAACAGTTCTCTTGGAGTATCAAGGGTGGGAAGCAAGGCAAACTGTGAAATTATTGCAGAAAAGGCAGCAAAGTATGGGAACTTAATTACACTTGGAAGTGATTCTCACATTTGCTACAGCATTGGTAAGTTGGATAAAGCAGTTGAACTGGTTGAAAAGGCCAATGTCAGTGAGGATAAAATAATGAACACAGATCCTATGAAACTTAAAAAGTATTTGAAAGAAAAAGGGAAATTGAAGAACAGAATAGATTATGATGAAATTTAGAGCATTAAAATGCTGCCAATGATTAACAACTTTAGTATTATGATTTTTTTCTATAAAATATTATGGTATAATTTTAATAAAAATATATTGAATAACCGTTTTGCACCTATAGGGTGCTTATTTTGAGAGGAGTAACAATGGTTCCTGAAAATTTTAAAAAAAGAATGAGAAAACTTTTAGGACAGGAATATGGGGAGTTTATAAAAAGCCTTAATGATGATATTGCTCAAGGACTTAGAGTGAACACTCTTAAATTACCTGTGGAAGATTTTAAAAAGATTTCTCCATTTAAACTTTTGGGAAATATCCCTTGGGAAGAAAGAGGATTTTATATTAACGAAGATAAGCCTGGTAAACATCCATATCATTCAGCAGGACTTTATTATATTCAAGAACCAAGTGCTATGGCTGTTGTATCAGCTTTAAATATAAAAAAGGGAGATAAGGTTTTAGACCTTTGTGCGGCTCCTGGAGGAAAAAGTACTCAGGCTGCAGCCTATCTTCAGGGAAGTGGAATCTTAGTTTCAAATGAAATTGATTTTAAAAGGGCAAAAATCTTGGCAGAAAACATAGAAAGACTAGGAATAACAAATGCAGTTGTTTTAAATAATTCTCCTAAGGAACTTGAAAAACATTTTATAGGTTATTTTGATAAAATAATCGTTGATGCACCTTGTTCAGGTGAAGGAATGTTTAAAAAGGAAGAGGAGGCAGCTTTAAACTGGAGTGAAGAAAATGTACTAGGATGTGCCTTGAGGCAAAAGGAAATCCTTCAATCTGCTGATAAGATGCTTAAACCAGGCGGATATATGATATACTCTACCTGTACATTTTCAATTGAAGAAAATGAAAAAACGATACATGAATTTTTAGAAGAGCATAAGGAATATAATGTAGAAAAGATAGAAAAAAAATATGGCTTTAGCAGCGGATTTGGGGATATAATTGGAGATATTAGGTTAAATGATGCAGCAAGGCTTTTTCCACACAAATTAAGGGGAGAAGGTCATTTTCTGTGCCTCTTAAGAAAAAATGATGGAGTCTTATCCAAAAATATAATAATGAAAAATACAACAAAAGTTCAAGATTTGAAACTTTTTTATGAATTTCAAAATGAAAATTTGAATATTAATATAGATGGGAACCTATTTTCTTTTGGCAACAATCTATATAAACTGCCAGATGATATTTTTGAATTAAATGGTCTTAGAGTGTTAAGATCCGGACTACATATTGGGACTTTTAAAAATAACTGGTTTGAACCTTCACACAGTCTTGCATTAGCTCTAAAAAAAGAGGATGCAAAAAGAACTTTAAATATAAGCTCAACGGATGAAAGTATTATTTCATATCTAAGCGGAAATATTTTAAATGTAAACTTGGAAAATGGATGGTGTCTCATTTGTATAGATGGATATTCACTTGGATGGGGAAAAGTATCAAATGGCAAATTAAAAAATCATTATCCCAAAGGGCTTAGATGGGTGTAAATCACACAATTTTATTTTATAGTAAAATCATAGGGAGATGAAGCTATGAATTATAATAATTTAAAAGAAGAACTTGAATCAATACTTGATATAAATCAAATTAGATATAATGAATTAATGAAAAATCATACATCATTTAAAGTTGGGGGAGCTGCTGACATATTTATTACACCAAACTCTTATAATAAGTTTATTAAATGCTTGAATGCATGTAAAAAATATAATGCACCTTATTTTATTATGGGTAATGGTACAAATCTAATGGTTAGAGATGGCGGATATAAAGGTGTAATAATAAAGCTTACATCTCTTAATGATATTAAAGTTGAAGGGAATAGGATAACTGCTGATGCCGGGGCACTCCTTTCAAAAACAGCCAATGAGGCATTAAAAAACAGCCTTAAAGGGTTAGAATTTGCATCAGGTATTCCTGGAACTGTAGGCGGAGCACTTACAATGAATGCAGGAGCCTATGGACCTGAGATGAAGGATGTTGTTGATTGTGCAGAGGTTGTAGATGAAAATGGGAATAGATTTATTTTAAATAGGGATCAGCTTGAGCTTTCTTACAGGATGAGTGCAGTACAAAAATATAATTATGCAATACTTTGGGCATCCTTTGTATTAGAACATGGTGAATATAATCAAATAAAGGATAGAATGGATGAGCTTAATAAAAGAAGAGTTGATAAACAGCCATTGGAATATCCAAGTGCAGGCAGTACATTTAAAAGACCTGATGGATATTTCGCAGCAAAGCTTATTGATGATGCAGGGCTTAAAGGGCTTTCTGTAGGTGGAGCTATGGTTTCAAAAAAACATTCTGGATTTATAATTAATTATAATAATGCAACTGCAAAGGATATTTTGGAATTAATAAAAAAGGTACAAGAGTTGGTTAAAGAAAAATTTGGAGTAGAGTTGGAACCTGAAATAAAATTAATTGGTGAGGATTAATCCTCATGTAGGGAGCTGCCTTGACCGGTTCCCTACTATTAATTTATTGAAAATTGATAAAATTAAATAAATTGTGCAGGAAATTATCTAAACGTGTAGAAATTTATTTATATCAAATAATTTATAGGGGGAATTATTCATGAAGGTTAGAGATGCTGTACTGGGGCTAAAGGCTTATCATGCTGGAAAGCCAATTTCAGAGGTAAAAAGAGAACTTGGGATTACAGACATTATAAAGCTTGCTTCAAATGAAAACCCACTGGGGTGCTCACCTAAGGTTACAAAAGCAATAAAGGATATATCTGATAAAGTAAATTTATATCCAGATGCTTCAAACTTTGAGCTTAAAAAGGCTTTATCTGAGTATTTAAATGTTCCAGCAGATATGCTATTTTGCGGAACTGGTTCAGACTTACTTATTAGAGTTATATGCAGCATGGTTTTAAACCCTGGTGATGAAAGCATAATGGGAGAAGTATCTTTCCAGAGATATGAGGACAGCACCCAGCTATTTGGCGGGAAATCCATTAAGATTCCTATGAAAAATCACGGATTAGATTTAGAAAAAATGGTGGATGCTATAACAGATAGGACAAAAATTATTTGGATTTGCACACCAAACAATCCAACAGGCCCAATTGTTTATAAGGATGAGCTTGAAAAAGCGCTTAAGAGAATTCCTAAAGATGTTTTGGTTGTTATGGACGAGGCATATCATGAATATGTTGAAGATGAAAGGTATCCTCAGACAATTCCAATGATTAAAGATCATAAGAATATGATTGTATTAAGGACATTTTCAAAAGCTTATGGTCTTGCAGGACTTAGAACAGGTTATGGTATAGCTGATAAAGAGGTAACAGCATATATAAATTCTATTATAGGACCTTTTGATACCAACTTAATAGCACAGGTGGCTGGCGTTGCAGCACTTAAGGATCAGGAATTTATTAAGAGAGTTGTTGAACTGAATTCTAAGGGCAGAAAATATATGTATAAGGAATGCAGCCGATTAGGGCTTGAATACATCGAAACTCAATCTAACTTTATAATGATTAATACCGGCATGGATGATAAAGTAGTTTCTGATGCACTTTTAAGAAAGGGTGTAATAATAAGACCAGGATCTCTGTTTGGAATGGATGGATGGCTTAGAGTAACCATTGGAACTATGGAGCAAAATGAAAGATTTATAAAAGAATTAGAAGCTATAGTAAAGAATAAATAAAATTTTACGATTATTTAAATCATATGGGGTGAGCATTGCTTGCCTCTTTTTTTAATTTAGATTTAATCCACCGCAGAGATAAGAAAAATATATTCCATTCACTTTACCATGCCAGCTGTAGGGGATGGTCTTGACCGTCCCGCTGGGTTATGCACGGAATCGGGGGGGTGGAACGATCAAGACCGCTCCCTACCCAATGTCCATTTCATATATTTTTCTTATCTCGCTGGAATATGTTCATTAATCATTTTAAATTGCAGTAATAAGAAAGAATCATGTAGTCATAAAACATAATTTGGTGGTAGAATATAAAATATAATATAAAATACATAGTTGAAGAAACTGAAGATGAAAAAGAATTCCCAACTTCAAAATCATAACATAAGCTGGGGATGATTAAGATATTTGTAATGGAGGACATAAAATGAAAATTTTTGCTGATTACCATACGCATACAATTTACAGCCATGGTAAAGGCACTATAAGAGATAATGTAGAGGAGGCAAGAAGGAAGGGACTTAAGGAAGTAGCTATAACTGATCATGGTCCGGGGCATTTTGGATTTGGGGTAAGCCATGAAAATTTAAAAAAGATGAGAAAAGAAATAGATGCTATGAAAAAAGAATATCCTGATATAAAAATTTTATTGGGAGTGGAAGCTAATATTATAAGTGTAGATGGTGACCTTGATGTTAATGAGGAAGATTTAAAGACTATAGATATCCTTCTTGCGGGCTTTCATAATGGTGCAAAACCTAAAACTCTTAAGGATGCATGGTATCTTTATATAAGAAATTATTTGGCAAAAATTTTACTACCAATGAGAAAAAGCTGCAGAGATATAAATACCAAAGCTTTTATCAATGCAATAAATAAAAATAATATATTCATATTAACTCATCCTGGAGCGAAAATAGATGTTGATACAGAAAAATTAGCAAAGGCTGCAGCGAAAAAGGGTACTGCACTGGAAATTAACAGCAGCCATGGGAACTTAACTGTTGAGTATGCTAAAATTGCATGTAAAGAAAAGGGTGTTAAATTTGCTATAAGCAGTGATGCACATATATCAAAAAATGTTGGGAATGTAGACAATGGAATTAGGATAGCACTGGAGGCTGGAATTCCTGATGAGAGAATAATAAATGCAGATTAATTTAACTTTCTGCGGCAGCTAATTGAATTGCTGCTATAGGCATGGTATGCTGCATTTTGCCAAATTGCTGTGCAGGAATTGAAATATAAAAGAGGGGATTTTTATGGAATTTGTTATTGTTACTGGACTTTCTGGGGCAGGCAAGACTCAGGCAATTAGAAGCCTTGAAGATATGGGATATTTTTGTATTGATAACCTTCCTCCTGCACTTTTATCAAAGTTTGCAGAAATATGCTGTCAGTCAAATGGTAAGATTGAAAAAGTTGCAGTTGTTGTAGATATTAGAGGCGGCAAGTTCTTTGATGATTTTTTTGGAGGCCTAAATGATTTAAAGGTAATGGGAAATAAATATCAGATATTGTTTATAGATGCTTCAGATGAGGTTCTTGTTAAAAGATATAAGGAATCAAGAAGGAACCATCCTTTAGCGATACAAGGCAGAATTATAAATGGCATACGTGAGGAAAGGCAGAGGCTTGAGGAAGTAAAAAGGCATGCAGATCATATTATTGACACTACAAACCTTACCAGCAGGCAGCTTAAAGAGGAAATGCAAAAAATATTCCTTGTTGGTGAAGAGTTTGACAGCTTAATAATCAATGTTATTTCTTTTGGATTTAAATATGGGATTCCACTTGATTCAGATCTTGTTTTTGATGTAAGGTTTCTTCCAAATCCATATTATATAAAAGAATTAAAAAAGTATTCTGGGAATGATGATAAAGTAAAGGAATATGTTTTTAAATGGCCGGAAACAATGGAGTTTATTAATAAAGTAAGCGATTTGCTTCAATTTTTAATTCCACTTTATATAAAAGAGGGTAAGAATCAGTTAGTTATATCTATAGGATGCACAGGTGGAAGGCACCGCTCAGTTGCAATTGCTAATAAAATTTTTGAAATACTAAAGGAACAGGGGCACGCAGTATTTATAAACCATAGAGATATAAGCAAGGATGTTATGGGGGATGTTAACGAATGAGCTTTGCAAGTTATAATAGCGAAAATGATAAGGACAAAGATAAAGAGTTATCGCGTAAGAAGATTACTTTAGATAAAGGGCCAAAGGTTGTAGCTATAGGCGGAGGTACAGGTTTATCTACAATGCTTAGGGGGTTAAAGGAATATACGTCAAATATTACTGCCATAGTAACTGTTGCAGATGATGGCGGTGGATCAGGAGCATTAAGGCAAAGCCTTGGAATGCTTCCGCCGGGGGATATAAGAAACTGCCTTTTGGCTCTTGCTCACACAGAACCTGTAATGGAACAGCTCATGCAGTATAGGTTTAAAGATGGTGATTTAAAGGGCCAAAGTTTTGGAAACCTTTTTATTGCAGCTATGAATGGAATTTCAACAAATTTTGAAGAAGCAATTAAAAAGATGGGGGATGTACTTGCGGTAGTAGGGAAAGTTTATCCTGTTACAATGGAAAATGTTGATCTTTATGCAGAACTTGAAAATGGGAATATAATAAAGGGTGAATCTTCAATTCCAAAGGCAAGTATTGAACAAAACTCTAAGATAAAAAGAGTTTATCTTAATCCAGAAAGCCCCAAGCCCCTTGAAGATGCTCTTTATGATATAGAGGATGCTGATTGTATTATAATTGGCCCCGGAAGTTTATATACAAGCATCCTTCCTAATTTAGTAATTAAAGAGGTTACCGATAAAATAAAAACCTCAAAGGCACTAAAGATATATATATCAAATATTATGACTCAGATAGGGGAAACTGACGGATATAAACTTTCAGATCATATAAATGCAATTGATTTTCATTCTAATGGAAGAGTTATTGATTTCATAATTGCCAATAATGGGAAAATTCCTGAGCCTTATTTTACAAAATATAAAAATGATGGTCAGGATATAGTTGAAATTGATAGGGAAAACATCCCAAAGCAAATTAATATAATTGAAGAAGATTTTGTTCAGATAAAAGATGGGCTTTTAAGACATAATACTAAGGTACTTGCCAATGTAATTATGAAACTCATATTAAAAAATGCAATGCCAGAGGACGGAAAACAAACATTTGACTATTGTTATCTCTCAGAAAGAATAAAAGAAATGCAAAGGGGATGATGATGTGTCATTTTCTTCTAAAGCTAAAAATGAAATATGCAGGTTAAGCGATGAGAAGGACTGCTGCAAGCTTGCTGAAATATCAGCAATTATAAAAACCAGCGGCACAATAAATATAAGGCCAAAGCAGGGGTTAAGCTTTAAGATTTCCACAGAAAACCCTGCAATAGCAAGGAAGGTTTTTACTCTTTTAAAGGATTTGTTTGGTATTCATACACAGATTTTAGTTAAAAAGAATAACTCTCTTAAAAAGAATAATATTTACCTTCTTCTTGTAAAAGGGGATATGGGAGCAAAGGATATATTAATAAAAACTGGCATATTGCGAGAAAATCCAAATAAGACATTAAGCATTGCAAATAAGATTCCCCAGGAAATGATAAGGAAAAACTGCTGCAAAAGGGCTTATATAAGAGGAGCATTCTTAGGCGGCGGCTCTGTAAGCAATCCTGAAAAGACATATCATCTGGAATTTGTAATGAGCACCTTTGACTTTGCAGAGGAGCTTATGAAATTAATTAATTCCTTTAATTTAAATGCAAAGGTAATAGACAGGAAAAACAATTTCGTGGTTTATATAAAGGAAGGGGAACAGATAGTGGATCTTTTAAATATTATAGGGGCACATTCTGCTCTTCTTGACCTTGAAAATGTTATGATTTATAAGGAAATCAGAAACAATGTAAACAGGCTTGTAAACTGTGAAACTGCAAACCTTAGTAAAACTGTGGATGCTGCAGTAAGACAAATAGAATCAATAAAATTTATTCAGAAGAAAATAGGATTAAAAAAACTGCCTCCAAATTTGAAGGAAATTGCTGAGATAAGAATGAAATATCCTGATTTGCCGCTTAAAGAGCTTGGAGAGATGATGAATCCACCTATTGGCAAATCCGGTGTGAATCATAGACTTAGAAGGATTGAAAAGATTGCAGAGGAATTAAAAGATGACGGGTATTAAAAAGCCCGTTATTTTTGATATAATAGACATAGGGAAAATAGATAAATGAGGGGTTGTGTATATGACAAAACACGAAGGAATAATAAGGTACATATATAAACTTGAAGTTGGGACCAAAATATCTGTACGTTCGGTTGCAACTTCTTTGAAAGTTAGTGATGGAACTGCTTATAGGGCAATTAAAGATGCTGAATCTATGGGGTTTGTAAGTACAGTACCAAGGATTGGGACTGTAAGAATAGAAAAGGTTGAAAAAAAGAATATCGAAACTCTTACTTATGCAGAAGTTGTAAACATTGTAGATGGTTCTGCTTTAGGCGGAAAGGATGGTCTTTATAAAACTTTAAACAAGTTTGTAATAGGGGCTATGACAGTAGATGAAATGAAAAAATATTTAAGTGAGGGGAGCCTTTTAATTGTTGGAAACAGGGAGGAAGCTCAAAAACTTGCTATTGAAAATGAATGTGCTGTTTTAATAACTGGTGGTTTTAACTGCAGCGAAGAAATAAAGGCACTGGCAAATAAAAAGAAGCTTCCTATAATGTCCTGCAGTTATGATACTTTTACCACTGCTACTATGATAAATAGGGCTATATCAGAAAATTTGATTAAAAAGGATATCATTTTAGTTGAAGATATAATGGAAACAAACTTAGCAGTACTTAATGCTAATAGCACTGTGGGAGATGCCAGGGAACTTGTGCAAAGTTCTAAACACGGGAAACTTCCTGTTATAGATGAAAATAATAAAGTAATAGGTCTTGTTACTTTAAAAGATATAGCAGCAGATGCCTTTGATGATGAAAGTATTACAAATTATATGATAAAAAATCCAGTTACCGTTGGGGCAAAAACTTCTGTGGCATATGCAGCTCATATTATGGCATGGGAGGGTATTGAGCTTATTCCAGTAATTGAGTCTAAACAGCTTGTAGGAGTTATAAGCAGACAGGATGTTATTAAAGCACTTCAGTTTGCTAATAATCAGCCCCAGGTTGGAGAAACCATGGATGATATTCTATTAAGGGGATTTAAACATACAAATACTAATTCAGGGATTAAATTTACTGGAAAGATTATACCAGAAATGCTTAATCCTATAGGAACTGCAAGCTGGAGTGCACTTTCAATGCTTATGCAGACCTGTGGCACTTTAGCTCTTAATCAGAAAAATCATACGAATGTGGCAATAGATTCTTTTAGTATAATATTTGTAAAACCAATTCAAGTAGATTCAAAGGTTACAATAAATGCAGACTTTATAGATACAAGCAGGGGATTTTCAAAGGTTGAAATTGTAATATACAGTGAAAAAGATCAGGAACCTGTGGCAAAGGCTCTTTTAAGCGGGAAGATACTTAGAAAGTAGGTGGGATTTTGGCAAGGTTTGTACATCTTCATGTTCATACTGAATACAGTTTACTTGATGGTTCAGCCAGAATTAAAGATCTGGTAAAAAGAGCAAAGGAATTAAATATGGATAGCCTTGCTATAACTGATCATGGTTCTATGTATGGAGTTATAGATTTTTATAAAGCCTGTAAGGAGGAAGGTATTAAACCTATAATTGGCTGCGAAACGTATATTGCTCCAAGAGGTCTTTATAAAAAGGAATCCAACTATGACAGTGAAAATTATCATTTGGTGCTTCTTGCAAAGAATAATGATGGCTATAAGAATCTGATGAAAATTGATTCCAAGGCTTTTATTGATGGATTTTATTATAAACCGAGGGCAGATTATGAACTTTTAAGGCAGTATTCTAATGGGATTATAGCACTAAGCGCCTGCCTCGGAGGAGAGGTTCAAAGCCTTCTTTTAAATGGGGATTATAATGGAGCTAAGGAAAAGGCTCTTTTATATGACAGCATATTTGGGAGAGGAAATTTTTATCTTGAGCTTCAGGATCATGGAATAGAAGAACAAAAAAGAGTGGATATGGATCTTATAAGAATGTCAAAGGAGACAGGAATTCCCCTCGTAGCTACCAACGATGTCCACTATATAAACCGGGAGGATGCACCTGCTCATGAAATTCTTCTTTGTATTCAAACTGGGAAAACTATTGATGATGAAAACAGGATGAGCTTTAAAACTGATGAATTTTATTTAAAATCTCAAGAAGAAATGTGCAGCTTGTTTGAGTCTGAACCTTCTGCCATTGAAAATACGAGAAAAATTGCTGATATGTGCAATGTAGAGATTGAATTTCATAAAACCAAGCTGCCAAAATTTGAAACTCCAAAGGGGATTGATTCTAAAGATTATTTAAGAAAGCTTTGTATGGAAGGATTATATAAAAGATATGGGGAAAACCCACGCAAAGAGGCGCTGGATAGGCTTAACTATGAGCTTTCAGTAATACAAAGCATGGGCTATGTTGATTATTTTTTAATAGTTTGGGATTTTATAAGATTTGCAAGGGAAAAGGGAATTATGACAGGGCCGGGAAGAGGCTCTGCAGCAGGTTCTATTGTAGCTTATACCCTTGGGATTACAAAGATAGATCCTCTTAAATATAATCTTATATTTGAAAGATTTTTAAATCCTGAAAGAGTAAGTATGCCAGATATAGATTCTGACTTTTGCTATGAAAGGCGACAGGAAGTTATTGATTATGTAGTAGAAAAGTATGGAAAAGACAGGGTAGCACAAATTATAACTTTTGGAACTATGGCAGCAAGGGCAGCTATAAGAGATGTGGGAAGAGCTCTTAACTATTCTTATGCAGAAGTAGATGTAATTGCAAAAATGATTCCTATGGAGCTTAATATTACCATAGATAAAGCTCTTGAAATGAACCCTGAGCTTAAAAAACAATATGATGAAAATGAAAGAGTTAAAAATTTAATTGATATATCAAGATCCCTTGAAGGACTTCCAAGACATGCATCTACCCATGCAGCAGGAGTTGTAATTTGTTCTGCACCTGTAGATGAATATGTACCTCTTGCAAAAAATGATGACACTATAGTTACACAGTTTACCATGACCACTTTAGAGGAGCTTGGTCTTTTAAAAATGGATTTTTTAGGTTTAAGAACACTTACAGTTATAAGGGATACTATAGATACTGTAAAACAAAACAAGGGAGAAACTATTGATATTGACAACATTGATTATGATAAAAAAGAAGTTTATGAAATGATAAGCGAGGGTCACACTGAAGGAGTATTCCAGCTTGAATCTTCAGGTATGACTAATTTTATGAAAGAACTAAAGCCTAATAACCTTGAAGATATTATAGCAGGTATAGCTCTTTATAGACCAGGCCCTATGAATCAAATTCCAACATACATTAAAAATAAAAACAACCCTGATGAAATTAAATATTTGGATGAAAAACTGGAGCCTATTTTAAACGTAACCTATGGATGCCTTGTTTATCAGGAACAGGTTATGCAGGTGGTTAGGGACATTGGAGGCTATTCTCTTGGAAGGGCAGACCTTGTTAGGCGTGCTATGTCAAAGAAAAAACATTCGGTTATGGAAAAGGAAAGAAAGAATTTTATATATGGTAAGTTAGATGAAAATGGGAATGTTGTTATTCCCGGAGCCATAAGAAATGGTGTGAGTGAGGAAGTAGCAAACCAGCTTTTTGATATAATGATGGACTTTGCTTCCTATGCTTTTAATAAGTCCCACGCAGCAGCTTATGCAGTTATAGCTTATCAAACGGCTTATTTGAAAAAATATTACCCTGTGGAATTTATGTGTGCAATGCTTACAAGTGTAATGGGAAACAACGAAAAGGTGGCCTTTTATATAAATGCATGCAAAAAGATGGGCATAAAAGTTCTTCCTCCTGATATAAATGAAAGCTATGAAGGCTTTTCAGTTAGTAGTGATGGAATTAGGTTTGGTCTTGCTGCAATAAAAAATGTTGGAAAGGGTGCAATAAGTTCAATCATAAATTCAAGAGAGGAAAAGGGCAAATTTATAGGGATTACAGATTTTTGCGAAAAGGTGAATTTAAGCGAAATTAATAAAAGAGCAGTAGAAAGTATGATTAAAGCAGGGGCATTTGACTCCCTTAATATTAAAAGATCTCAGCTTTTGGCATCTTATGAGAGAATAATGGATTCAATTATAAATGATAAAAAGAAAAATATAGACGGGCAGATTTCACTTTTTAATGATTTAATTGAGAAAGATGAGGGAAACAAAGATTTTCTTCCTGATTTAAAGGAGTTTGATAAAAAATATCTTTTAGCTATGGAAAAAGAAATGACAGGTCTTTATATAAGCGGCCATCCTCTTGATGAATATCAGGAAGAATTGGATACTTTAACTAATACCAAAACTACAGATATTGTTACTATTGAAAGTGAAGAATCTGATGAATATGAGGCAAAGGTAAGAGATAATCAGCAGGTAATAATTGGAGGCCTTATTTCAAAAATAAGTATTAAATCTACTAAAAATAATGAGATAATGGAATTTATTAATTTAGAAGATATGTTTGGGAGTGTAGAGGTAATTGTTTTTCCAAAGACTTATCAGAAATTTAATAGGATTTTAGTTGAGGATAATATTGTTATAATTAATGGAAGAGTAAGCATTCGTGAAGAGGAGCAGCCAAAGATTATTGCTGAAAATATTGAGACGCTAAAAAGAAATGAGGACAATCCACATCATGGTAAATTAAGTAAGCTATATATAAGATTGGATGATACTGATTGGAAAAATAGTATTGAATATTTAAAGCCTGTAATGCTAAAATACAGCGGTAAAAGCCCAGTTTATGTGTATTTAAAGAAATCTAAAAAGCTTTTTGTTGCAGAAAAAAGTTTATGGGTAAATATTTGTGATGAGCTTGTGGTTAGCATTAAGGAAAAAATAGGAGAAGAAAATGTAAGGGCGGAGTAAAGGTATTGATTTATTTTGGCGAATTATGAATAAATTTATGCACTTCAATTTGCAATTTAGACTTAATACACCGTGGAATAAGAAACAAAGATGTTCTAAGGCTTAAAATGCCAGACAAACTGTAGGGAATGGTCTTGACCATTCCGTTGATGGACGAGCAAAATTTAGGAGAGTGGAAGGTGCCAGCACCCAATAATAATTTTATTCTGTGGCATTTGTAGGACGATCTGAATTTAAGGGGGCGGAACGGTCAAGACCGTTCCCTACGCTATGTTCATTGATGGATGTTAAATTGGTGAATTGCAGGAACTTTATGTAATTGAAAATACAGGGCCCATATGATATAATAATTTACGATTATACAAATAATATGAGTAATGTAAAGTATATTGATTATAATGTGGACACATGACGTCTTTGAAGGAGATATTAGTATGTGGACAGTTGTATATGTTGCTCAAAATAAAGAAGAATTAGATAAAATTTATAAGGCATTGGATGATGAAGGGATCCTTATAAAGACTAGAGGAATTGGAAAATCTGATGATAAAGCTATTTATGAAGTCCTTGTTCCTCAGGCAGAGGTAGAAGATGCATCAGTAGTTCTTACTTCAATTGTATATTGATTTTTAAGTGATATGGGGTTTAATTTATTATTACTGGGACTTAAGTTGTCCCTAGTGGACATAGGAGGTTATGTTATATGAAAACAATAGGTGTTTTAACAAGTGGTGGAGATGCACCTGGAATGAATGCAGCTATAAGAGCAGTGACAAGAATGGGTATTGCAAATGGACTTAGAGTTATGGGTATTCAAAGGGGATATAATGGACTTGTGAATGGAGAAATATTTGAAATGAGCAGGTCATCAGTAGCTGATATAATACAGCGTGGTGGAACTGTGCTTAAGACAGCAAGAAGTGAGGAGTTTAAGACACCTGAGGGAAGAAAGAGAGCATATAATATTCTTAAGGTATTTGGAATTGAGGGCCTTGTTGTAATTGGAGGAGATGGCTCACTTAAGGGAGCTCAGCTTCTTTCAAAGGAATTTGGAATTAAAACAATTGGGATACCAGGAACAATTGATAATGATCTTGCTTATACTGATTATTCCATTGGTTTTGATACTGCATTAAATACTGTACTTGATGCAATAAATAAATTGAGAGATACATCTACATCCCATGAAAGAGTAAGTATTGTTGAGGTTATGGGAAGAGAATGTGGGGATATTGCACTTTATTCTGGCCTTGCAGGAGGAGCTGAAAGTATTATAATTCCTGAGGAGGATTTTGATTTTGACGAACTTTGCAAAACAATAATAGAAGGTAAGGCGAAAGGAAAGGTTCATAACCTGATACTTTTAGCGGAAGGAATAGGCGGAGCTCAAAAGCTTGCAAAAGATATTGAGGATGTTACAGGAATTGAAGCAAGAGCTACTGTTTTAGGACATATTCAAAGAGGTGGAAGCCCATCAGCTTTTGATAGGGTACTTGCTTCAAGGTTAGGAGTAAGATCAGTAGAGCTTCTAATGGAGGGAAAGAGTCAAAGAGTTGTAGGAATAAAGGATGGCAAAATAGTAGATATAGATATAGATGAAGCTTTAGCTATGGAGAAAAAGGTAGATAAAAAGCTTTATGAAATTGCGCAAATCCTTTCTAATTAAGGAGTGAGGAGTGAATTATGAGAAAAACAAAGATTGTATGTACAATAGGACCTGCCAGTGACTCTGAAAATGTACTGAGAAAAATGATGGAAGCTGGTTTTAACGCAGCAAGACTTAACTTCTCTCATGGAGATTATGAAGAACATGGGAAAAGGATTGCTCTTATTAAAAAATTAAGAGAAGAAATGAATAAGCCTGTTGGTTTAATACTTGATACTAAAGGACCTGAAATAAGGACGGGGGACTTTGTTAATGGAAGTGTAGACCTTATTGAGGGGCAGAAGTTTACTGTTACAACAAGAGAAGTTTTAGGCGATAATACAATTTGCTCTGTATCCTATAAAAAGCTTCATGAGGATGTAAAAGTAAATAATACTATACTTATTGCTGATGGACTTGTGGCGCTAAGAATTGATAACGTAAACGGTCAGGATATGGAATGTACTGTATTAAATGGAGGGACTATTGGCAATCGTAAAAATGTTAATTTGCCTGATGTAAAAACAAATCTTCCTTCACTTACAGATAAGGATATAGAGGATATAAAATATGGCATTTCACAGGGAATTGATATGATTGCAGCATCTTTTATTAGGAAAGGTGCAGATGTATTAGGAATCAGAAAGGTTCTTGAAAAAAATGGCGGTGAAGATATAGGTATAATATCTAAAATTGAAAATCAGGAAGGCATTGATAATATCGATGATATAATAAAATTTTCCGATGGAATTATGGTTGCAAGAGGAGATTTAGGAGTTCAAATTCCAACGGAAGATGTACCTGTTGTTCAAAAAATGATAATTACTAAATGCAATAAAGCAGGGAAACCTGTAATTACTGCAACTCAGATGCTTGATTCTATGATTAGAAATCCAAGACCTACAAGAGCAGAGGCAAGTGATGTGGCCAATGCTATATACGATGGCAGTGATGCAATAATGCTCAGCGGCGAAACAGCAGGAGGCAAATATCCTGTTGAAGCACTTTCAACTATGGGCAAAATAGCTGAAAAAGTTGAGCAATCTCTAAATTATGAAGAATTAACAAAAAAGAGAAGACTTAAACATGCATTAACTGTTCCTGATGCTATAAGCTATGCTGCTGTATCTACTGCTATGGAGCTTAATGCATCAGCTATTGTTACAGCAACTCAATCTGGCAGTACTGCAAAAATGGTTTCAAAGTACAGGCCATTTTGTAATATAATTGCGGTTACGCCATATGAGAGAGTAGCAAGAAAACTCTCGCTTGTTTGGGGAGTTTATCCTATTGTTACTTCAAAGATGGAATCATCAGATGAGGTTATAGATACTTCTGTAAAAGAAGCCTATACTCATGGGCTTGTAAAAAAAGGTGATTTGGTAGTAATTGCAGCTGGAGTTCCTGTGGGATTTAAAGGAACTACAAATATGATTAAAGTTCATATTGTTGGGGACGTGCTTGTTCAAGGAAAAGGAATAGGACCAGCAACTTATGGTAATGCCTGCGTTGCAAAGGATCTTAAATCACTTAAAGAAAAACTCAACAATGGGGACATTATTGTTGTAAAAAATTTAGACAAAAATTTAATGGAAGTTTTAGATAGAGTCAGCGGTGTTATTGCTGAAGAAGGCGGAATTACATCCCATATTGCAGTTGAGTGTATTAGTAGAGGAATTCCAATAATAACTGGGGCTGCTGATGCGCGAAGCATAATAAGAAATGGAACTCTTATTACTATGGATACAACAAATGGAATGGTTTATGGAGGAAAAGCAAATATTGTATAAAACTTTCATAATAGGTTATAATAAAAATAGCAGTTTTCGGCATAACTGTTTCTACGCTTGCACACCTTTGGGTGTGCTTTTTTTTATTGCGAGACGGTTAA
>DHEX01000147.1:0-16099 GCA_002400085.1 Clostridiaceae bacterium UBA4839
GCTATACATGAAGCTCCCATTTCCAGGAATGTTTTGTATTATTTCTTCTATATCCTTATCCGTTGTTACGCTACATCGTCCCTTTCCTGTTATAAATACCTTTTTCCCAAGCTTCTCATTTTTTTCAATAAGTATTACTTTATTACCTAATTGAGCTGATTTTATTGCTGCCATCATTCCTGCAGCTCCACCGCCAACAACTACTACTGTTTTCATGTTTTTCCTCCTGTACTTACACCTATCACTTAATATTTGTAGGAAACGGTCTTGACCGCTTTGCCCCCTAATTGCATATATAAAATGGTCTTTATCATTCCGCTCTCCTAATTGCAAAATATCAAAACTATTATTATCATATTTAAATATATTTTGTGCAATATTGTCCTGCCTTATTTGATTTGTTTAAAACAAATTAAATCAATATATTTACAATATCACAAAAAAGGCAAAAAATGAAGAAGCCCCCTTACGGGGCTTCAAATTTTTAATACCAACCTCTAACTTTCATTGAAGCTGCAACTTTTTTAATTGAATACATATAAGCTGCCTGCCTCATTGTAACATGGTACTGCTCTTTGATTTGCCAAATAGGTTCAAAGGCTTTTACCATTGCATCCTCTTCTTTTGATTCAACCTCTTCCTCGCTCCAGTAATACCCGTATAAGTTTTGAACCCATTCAAAATATGATACTGTAACACCACCTGCATTAGTAAGTATATCTGGTGTTAGCAAAATGCCTTTATTTTGAAGAACTTCATCAGCTTCTGGAGTTGTAGGTCCATTGGCTGCCTCAGCTACAATCTTAGCTTGAATTTTATCTACATTATTAAGAGTTATGACATTTTCAAGAGCTGCAGGAATTAAAACATCAACTGGCAGTGACCAGAATTCATCTGCCGATATTTCCTTTGTCCCTGGGAATCCTAAAATGCTCTTATTTGCTTTCATATATTCAGCAAGTTTATTTGCATCAATTCCATTTTCGTTATAAATTACTCCATTCCATTCAGCTACTGCTATTACCTTTCCACCAAGCTTTTGAATATTAACTGCTGTAGAACTTCCAACATTTCCAAAACCCTGTATAGCAACCTTAGTTTTCTTAAGATCCATTCCTAGCTTTTTGCAGGCCTCTCTTACAGTAACTGCAACTCCAAAACCTGTTGCAGCTGTTCTTCCTTTTGAGCCGCCAAATTCAAGGGGTTTTCCGGTTATTACTCCAATTGCACTATAACCCATGAGTTTATTGTATTCATCTACCATCCATGCCATTATTTTTCCGTTAGTATTAACATCAGGTGCAGGAACATCAACCTTTTCACCAATAAGCTTGTACACAGCATCTATGTAGCCCCTGCTTAGTCTTTCAAGTTCTCCTTCTGATAATTTCTGTGGGTCAACAATTATTCCACCTTTTGCACCACCATATGGAATACCTGTTACTGCGCACTTAAATGTCATCCATATTGATAAAGCCTTTACTTCATCCATATTAACATTTTGATGGAATCTAATTCCCCCTTTTGTTGGTCCTACTGCATCATTATGCTGTGAGCGGTATCCAGTAAATACTTTTATGCTGCCGTCATCCATTTTTACTGGAATTGAAACTTCAAGAACTTTTAATGGCTGTTTTAAAATTTCAAAAACAGCTGGCTCCATGTTTAATTTTTCGCAAGCAATTCTTACCTGTTTCTGAGCATTCTCAAACGGATTTAAATTTTCCTTTGGCATAAAATGACCCCCTTACATAAAATTTACAATACGATATGTAAGAATCCCTGATATTTACTCATAAGATTCTTAAGAAACTATTGATAAGATAATATCTACCTGAAAATGGAAGACTTTTCTGTCACAATAGCTTATAAAATAATTATGAAATAATTCCTTCATTTTATCAATAACCAAATTCCTTGTTATAGTATAGTTATAGGCTGTTATATAACGTTTAATCAAATTATCTTTATATTATGATTATTTTCAATATAATGATAAAAGCGTAATTTTACATAATTGTAAAACTACGCTTTTATCCCTATTCGATGGCTGCCATCCATAATACCTCTAACGACTGCTATGCCTCTGGATCAGCTCTTTTAAAAATCACCTTATCTGATTGGCTGCCATCTTAATATCCTATCCTGAGATTGTTTTATTTTTCACTATCAGTACCCTTATTTTTATATGTATATATATTATATTCTGACCAAATCTTTTCAAGCATATTAAAAGTCTCAGCAGTTTTTTCTTTTTCCTTTAATCCTGCTGCAACAATTAATGCATTTATTACGCTTAGCGGAGCTACTAACGAATCTACAAAGGAAACCATATTGCCCTGTGCTATTAGTGTATAATCTGCATAAGTTGCAAGGGGGGATAATAAACTATCTGTAATTGCAACAATTTTGGCATACTTCTTCTTAGCATATTCAAGAGATCGAATAGTATAACTACTGTATCTTGGAAAAGCAATTCCAATAACCATATCATCACTATTTATTCTAAATAGCTGTTCAAATATATCGCTGACTCCATTAGTAGAAATAACAATTACATTTTCAAGAATTAAATTTAAATAAAACCCTAAAAAATCTGCAAGGGCCTGAGAACTTCTAAAACCAACTATATATATTTTTTTAGCTTTAAAAATTGCTTCAACAACATCATCAAAGGTTTTTGGATTGATTTTCTCAAGCGTAGCTCTTATATTATCCATATCTGCCCTTAGAACATTTTTAAGTACATTTTCTTCACTTATGTCACCTGACAGCTCAATTCTCTGGACAGATGTAAGCTTATTTTTTATTAAATCCTGCAATGCCTTTTGAAGCTGTGGAAATCCATCAAATCCTAACTCATAAGCAAACCTCACCACTGTGGATTCACTGACACCAACAGTATCTCCAAGCTTAGATGCTGTCATAAAAGCTGCTTTATCATAATGCTTTAATATATACTCGCCTATAAGCTTTTGACCCTTACTTAATCTTGGAAACTTTTGCTTAATCATAGTCATTAAATCTTGCTTATCCATTGTATCCCACCCTTATCATGCTTAATTATTCATTAATCAGCCATTAATTCAAGTAATTTCTGACTACAAAAAACTTATTTGATACATAGGCACATCATCCATCATCTTCCATCTAAAAAGAATAAAAATTATGGATGGCAGCCATATCAACTTGCATATCTAATTATATATGTTTTTTTTGTATAGTGCAAAAACATATTTGTTTATCTATTTCGACATAGTTTTCCCACTGCTGTTATCACTATCATATATAAGCAGCTTATCCTTTCCATTTTCTCTTTTTAAACCAAATATTAAGCCCCTATCCTTTAAACTCTTATTTAAAAAATCTACTATCTTATACATTTCTTCATATTCATTAAACTCCATAACACCTATTACGTTCAAATCCTCATGATTTTTTATCATAATACGCACCCCTTCAATCATTTAATTATAATAAAAATATAAAAAAGCATACTATAATTATAATTGTTTTTTTACAGGAGGTAAAAATGATCCAAATTGATGATGCAGGAAGCGGAAGCCTTGTTGGAGGTACTTTAATTGGGCTTTTGCGTGTAGAAACTTTTGAATTTTATTATGATATAATTCCAATAGAATATTTTACGACGCCTTTTTTTGAAAATAAGCTGTATTTAAATTACTGCACAATAATTATAAATGAAGGGTTAAAGTATTTAAAACCGGATAAAAATGAAAAAATCGAAATTTGTCAAGGATATATTTTTGAAAAAGCAAGAGCATATTTAAAACAAAACAGCTATAATTTCTATCCTACTAAAATTGAGGAGCCTCTTCAAAGTAAAATAGAAGATACATTTGTAAAATATGCAATATCTCTTGGCATTCCAGAAAATTACTTAAGTTATACAAAGTATCCATTCCATTTCCATAAACTTTTAAGATGGGTGTTTGCAGATTATGAAACTCGGAAATCACTATGCAAGACTGGCTGGAAAAGCTGGAATAAATATAAAGATGTCCCTTTAAAAAGGTATACAGATTACATAGAAAGCTCAAACTTTCAGTGCTTAAAATGCGGTAAAAAGATAAATGCTCCTTGTAAAATAAAAGTAATAAAGTTTACTACCAATAAGGATTACTTTATTTACCTTCATTTAAATTGCAGCTCTTCTCAATGCAAATAAGTATAGGAGCATTATTATTTGTACTAAAATAGCTTATATTTATAATTGAAAATTCCTTAGGGCTTAGTGTTTTTAAATAATCTACTATAACATCAGTTTCATGCTGTCCTCCTTCATGCCCGATATAAGCTATTATTGTCATAATACCTCCTGGTCTTAGTATTTCAAGCCCCTTTTTTACAGCAATAATTGTAGTTTGAGGCTCTGTTTTTATAGCCTTTAAGCCGCCAGGAAGGTATCCAAGATTAAACATTATAGCTTTGGGTTTTTTAACAAGATATTTATCCATATTTTCATGGCCAGAATGAATTACCTTTACATTATTAATATTTTTTTCAATTAACAATTCATTGAACTTGTCTATTGCTTCTTTTTGTATTTCAAAGGAGTATACTTCTCCTCCTTTTCCAACCATTTCACTTAAAAACAATGTATCATTGCCATTACCAAGTGTAGCATCCACTGCTGTATCATTTTCACTTAATGCTTTTGAAACAAAACTTTGAGCCATAAAAGTAGCTCTATTAATGATATTATACAATTTTTCACCTTCTAAGCCTTAATATTTAATTACAAGTTTTTTAAATACTGTATTTCGCTTTCGTTTAAATATCTCCACTGCCCCACCTTCAAATCTCCAAGTTTTATATCTCCAATCATTATTCTTTTTAAAGAAATAACTGGATGTCCAATAACTTCACACATTTTTCTAACCTGCCTGTTTCTTCCCTCATGAATCCTTATTTCTGCTATAGAATAATTATTAAGCTCCCTTATTATTTTAAAACCAGCTTTTGATGTTTTATATCCATCAATGACTACTCCGCTTTCAAACATATTTATTTCTTCCTTATTAGGAGTTCCAAATATTTTTGCAATATAAACTTTATTTATTTCACTTTTAGGGCGCATTATTTTATTTGCTAAATCTCCATCATTTGTAAGCAGTATAAGCCCTGATGTATCATAATCAAGCCTTCCAACAGGGTAAACTCTCTCCTTTATATCTATAATGTCAATAACCGTTTTTCTTCCAAATTGATCTTTTACAGATGTAATTATCCCCTCTGGTTTATTTAAAATAATATAAATCATTTTTTCTTCAGGGCAAATCATTTCTCCATCAATTTCAACCTTATCATGTTCATCATCAACCATTACAATTTCATTAACTACTTTCCCATTGACTTTTACTCTCCCATTATAAATCATTTCTTCAGCTTTTCTTCTCGATGCTTTTCCACATCTTGAAATATACTTTTGCAACCTCTCCTGCATGATTTCACCTCAATTTAATTCAATTTAAACTTTTCTTCATATAATACTATAATAAACTTATAACTTCATCAATTTTTTCTATAGCCATAGCAAAATCAGCATCTTCAGATTTTAAATTATAACTGCATAAAATTTCTCTTGCTGATATCAATTTGCACTTGCAATAAATGCGCCTTAATTGTTTTGAATTTTTTATTGATAAAGCTTGCAAAGAACATTCTTCACACTTTTTATAATCCCTGCATTTATAATAAATGCTTGAAAGGATATAAATCAAATCAAAATCATTCCTTTTTTCTTTACAGTTTATTATAATAATTTCTTCGGCAAAATAATAAAACCTTTCCTTATATGCAGCTTTAACTATTTTGATCTTATTTATATCCTCTAAAGTTTTTAAAGCCCTTCTAATAAATTTAATACAATTAATGTCCCTTGAATGAAGCAAGCTGCAGCAAATATCTTCTATGAGAGCAGGGCTACATTTATTGTTTGCATTATTATTAAAAAAATTATAGGCATATACGTATTCTAAAAGTTCATTTCTTTTTAATTTGCTTATAAACTCATTACTTAATTGCTGTGATTCATTTTGTAAAATGATACAGCATAAAGCTGTGTTTAAAATTTTCCTGCTGCATTTATAATATTCGAACTTTTTATTTACTTCTTTTAAGCATCTTGTGTAGTTATGCGAGGAATAAATCTCTATTAACAGCTTTTCTGGCATGTTTCCTGTCATTTTTCCTTTATACTTTTTATCTCTCCTATTTGATAAAACCTTATTGTTTATTACAGCTTTTGAGGATATTAAATTACCCATAGCTTGGCACCCCCTCATATTAATTATTTAATATAATATATGAAGGTGCCTCATATCGGTGCCAGCCTCTTGACATTTGACATTTATTAAAATAAGGGACAGTTGTTCTTCTGGTGATGCACGGAATCGTGGGGGGCGGAACGGTCAAGACCGCTCCCTACCATTTTATTTTAATCATAAGAACATCTAAATGCTCACTCAATGTTGGTACCCAAAAATAAGGAGCTGTTGCACTAAAGAATTTACATACAATATATTGATTTGCAAATTTAAAGTTAGCACAATATATTGTAGTATTTATTCTTAGTGCAACAGCTCCCTCATTTAGCTATGCATTCATTAAAAATGCCTTATATGCTCTATATGTTTCATAAATATCAGCTTTGCTTGCTATTTCCCATGGAGCATGCATACTAAGCAGTGCTACACCACAGTCAACTACTTCCATATCATACTGAGCAAGAATGTAAGCAATGGTTCCGCCGCCGCCTGCATCTACCTTTCCAAGCTCTCCTGTTTGCCAAGCTACATTATTTGCATTAAATATATCCCTTACATTTGCCATAAACTCTGCATTGGCATCATTGCAGCCGCCTTTTCCGCGAGATCCTGTGTATTTATTTATAACAATGCCTTTTCCTGCAAAAGCAGCATTTCTCTTTTCATTAACTGAAGGATAAGTTGGATCAAAAGCTGCAGATACATCAGATGAAAGCATCTTTGAATTTGCAAGAGCTCTTCTAAGTTTTATGTCGCTATAATCTTTCCCAATATTTATCAGTTCAGCAACTGTATTTTCAAAAAACTTAGAGTGCATTCCAGTTGCTCCAACGCTTCCAATTTCTTCTTTATCAACAAAAAGTGCTGTTAAAGTCCTAGTTGGATTTTCAACATCAAGCATAGCCTTAAGTGATGTATAAGCACAAATCCTGTCATCATGCCCATAAGCCATAACCATACTTCTATCAAATCCTACATCTCTTGATTTTCCTGCAGGAACCACTTCAAGCTCAGCAGTTACGAAGTCTTCTTCTACAATGCCATATTTTTCATTTAAAAGTTTTAGTATATTTAATTTTACCCTTTCTTTTGCTTCCTTATCTTTTATAGGTATACTTCCAAAGAGAATATTTAAATCCTCTCCTTCAATTGCCTTGCTTACTTTCTTTTCCATCTGCTCCTGTGAAAGATGAATTAGTAAATCACTTATATATAATACAGGGTCATTATCATCTTCACCAATAACTACATTTAATTTTTCCCCATTTTTCTTAAAAATTACACCATGAACTGCAAGAGGAATAGTAACCCACTGATACTTTTTAAGTCCACCATAATAATGAGTTTTTAAAAGTGCAAAGCCTTCATCTTCATAAAGAGGATTTGATTTTAAATCAAGCCTTGGAGAATCAATATGAGAGCCTACAATATTAAGTCCATTTTCAATTGGCTCTTTTCCTATTACAAATAAAGCAACTCCCTTTCCTTTATTAACTGCATAAACCTTATCTCCGGCTTTTAAGCTTTTTTCTTTAATTACATCTTTAAAATTTTTAAATCCTTTTAGCTCAGCCATTTTTACAATTTCACAGGTAGCTTCTCTTTCGGTTTTAGAAGCATCCATAAACTTTTTGTACCCTTCTGAAAAATCCATTACATTTTTTATGCCCTTCTCATCCAGCTTTTCCCATACTAAATCGTACTCCTTTTTTAAGTTTTCGATTTCTTTAGTGTTCATTTTAAAACCCCCTATTAAAATGATTAATTCTTTATTATTTTTTGTATGGCATTTTCGGTAATTATATAGTTCAATTGAGCATCATGCTCATGTATGCAATTGAAATCAGTTATTTGAAAGCTATAAGCTATTCCAGCAGTAATACCTTTAAAGCCCTCAAGAAATCTATCGTAATATCCAGCTCCATACCCAATCCTGTATCCCTGAGGATTAAAAGCCACTCCCGGTACTAAAATTAAGTCTATTTCACCCTTATTTGCTATAAAGTTTTCTTCTGGTTCCATTATACCATAAGAGCCCAATTTTAAATCAGAAATTGATTTAATTATACATGGAACCAGCCTTTTATTCAATTTAATGCTTTTAGGAAAAATTACTGTTTTTTTGTCCATTAAAAGTTTTTCTACAACTGCTGATAAATCAACTTCATTTCTAATACTTGAATAAAGCATTACTGACTTAGATTTTTGAAATATATCCCAGTTTAAAATCTGCTGGCAAATGCTTTGACTCCATTCCTCTTTTTGCTCTTTTGTTATCCTGCTGCGCTTTTCAATTATTTCTTTCCTAATTATATCCTTCATATATCCACAACCCCAATATTATTTAATTATTATGCTCATGGCAATTACAGTTATGCTCATGCTCTTTTGTTCTTTTTTCATATTCTTCCGGTGATACCACCTCAATATTTTCAAGCTGGCTCCTTAAGTTTTCTTTAATAGAATTAATATATTTACTTCTTAATTTTTTTTGTTCCTCTTTTTCTTCTTCTGTCAGCCCTTCAGCTTTTTGCTTTTTATAAAGTTCATTTATCCTGCCTATCGTTTCATCTGTAGCCATATGCTCATCTCCCAAAAATTTACTTTAAATTAATTATATATAAAGGTGTATATACTCTTTTATACTGTATTTGTTCGCTTTTCATTATAGTTACCTTATCAAATAAGATGTTTTCATCAAAATACTTTTTAGATTCCTCCTGTATTTCTTCAAAAGGCTTGTTAAGTATTACTTCTTGTGCAATTGTAACATGGGGAACAAATTTTTTATCCTTTTTAAATCCATTTTTTTCACATACTTCTTCTGTAATAAGAGCTGTTTTATATAAGCTCCCAGATAGATCTTCAACTTTTAAGTAAATTGTGCTTATTTTTTCACCTTTCCCAAAACATCCTAAGCCATTAATTTTAGCATGAAAAGGATGCACATCCCCTAACCTTAAGCTTAATTCTTTATATATATTTTCTGCAGCAGAAGGCTCCGTTTCACCCAAAAATTTTAATGTTAAATGAAAATTGTCTACATATTTAAATCTTCCAGATAAGCTGTTATCTTTAATCATTTTCTGAGTATTATATATTTTTTGTTTAATATCTTTATTGAATTCCAATGCAATAAAAGTTCTCAAATTTTTCACCCCATTTATAATTCATTATAGTTTATTTATATAAATTTTGTAAGATACAATATTAAAAAAAGGGGCAAAAGCCCCTTTAGGAAAAATTAATTTCATCATTTATATTTATCATGCTTCTATCCAATTTATGAGAGGCATCTACAAATCTAATAATGCCATTTGTTGATCTCATTACTACTGAATGAGTGGATGCTGAATTGTCCTTATAAGTGACCCCTTTAAGCAATTCAAAATCCGTAATTGCTGTGGCAGCAAAAAATACATCATCTTTAAGGATTAAATCATCTTGAGATAAAACCCTATCTATATCGGAAATTCCTACTCTTCTGCACATTGCCATTTGCTTTTCATTTTCAGGCATAAGTTTTCCTAATATCTCTCCTCCAAGACATTTTAATGCTGCTGCAGCAAGTACTCCCTCGGGTGCTCCGCCAATACCCATTAGGATATCTATTCCGCTATCCTCAAATGCTGTTGATAATGCTGCAGCAATATCTCCTTCACCAAAAATTTTAACCCTTGCTCCAGTGCTTCTTGCTTCTTTAATCAAATTTTCATGCCTTTTTCTATCTAAAATTGCCACTGTCATTTCATCTATGTCTTTCCCTAACGCTTTTGAAACATTTGTAATATTTTCTTCAACTGATGCATTAATATCAATGGAGCCCTTTGCACTTGGCCCAACTGCAATTTTTTTCATATATATCTGCGGTGCTTTAAATATTCCTCCCTCCTCTGCAACAGCTATTGCAGATATGGCATTGGATCTTCCTTTTGCAACAAGGTTATTTCCATCTACAGGATCTATTGCTATATCATATTTTTTTAGTCCATCTTCCCACATTCCCACTTTTTCACCAATATACATTATAGGAGATTTATTAAGTTCACATTCGCCAATTACAACTCTGCCCTTTATAGGAAGCAAATCAAAAGCATGTCTCACCCCATCAACAGCAGCTTTATCAACTTCACTGCTGTTTCCTCTTCCAAGTAATTTTGAACAAGCTAATGCGGCACCCTCTGTTACTCGGACAATACCCATCGCTATATCAAAATTTTCCATTCCAAAAACCTCCAATATTATTTTGTAATAATATTATATCATATTGAAAATTATAGTTAAATATACTATACAAAATAATATTTAGCATATGCTATATAAGCAAAATAAAATCAGCAAACTCCTATATTAAGAAATTTGCTGACTGTTAGCTTATGTTTTTAGAATATATCCTGTGGTAAAATTGCATCGAGTACACCAATAACCAAAGCTGCTATTATTGCTCCCCATATGCTTGCTGATACTCCAGGTACAAAAAATTGTGTCACATATAATATAATAGCGGCTATAATAAATCCTGATATTCCTCTTCCAGTTGGTGATGCATCTATACCAAATCCCATCTGAACAAAATAATCAACAACAGTAATAAAAATAGCTGCAAAAACTGCAGGCCAAAAGCCAGCAACTGAAAACCCGGGGGTTAAGAAGCCTACAAGAAGAAGTACCAATCCATTCACTACAAATTTAATTATTAAACCCCAGATACTTGTTTTGTGTTCTCTTTCTGAATCAGCCATTTTATTTAACACCTCCTGAATTTTATTATTTACAAAGCCAGCAATATTATTCAAATATAATTTCCATACTCAAAGGATTTCAAGATAAATTTTCAACAACTTTCCAATTTTTTATATATGATTTATTAAAAATAAAAAAAAGATTTATGATTTAAAATCATAAATCTTTTTTAATGGTAGTCTTATGGGGAATCGAACCCCAGTCTCTGCCGTGAGAGGGCAACGTCCTAACCGCTAGACCATAAGACCTCAATAATGGTAATGGTAGTCCTATGGGGGATCGAACCCCAATCTCTGCCGTGAGAGGGCAACGTCCTAACCGTTAGACCATAGAACCGCTAACAAACTATAGTTTACAAAAATAATATAGGTTTGTCAATACTATTTATAAACATCAATAATAAGTCCTCTAATTTCTTCTATTTTATCAGCTATATCAATGTTATCTTTTTCCTTACTAATCAGCTCTTTTGTCATTTCATCTAATTTTTTATTTATTACTTCAATTTTAATATGTATTCCATAATTAAGAGGCCCAGGTTCCTTTTTTAACCTGTAAGCATTTTTAACAACAAAAGATAAATACTTCTGAATCTTTTCTTTATATTCTTTTGCATCTTTAAGGCTTCTTGTTGAAGCTAATCTCTTTCCAACAATATCTATATCATCAAGCATTTTTTTTATTTCTTGTTCTGTTTGTTCTTTACTCTCAAGATCAAGCGTCGTAGAAAATTTTGTACCTTTAACTTTTTTTTCTTTAATATTGCTTTTAGTTTGAATATTTTTACCTGAAATACCATTAACTTTCATAGGTATCCTCCAAAGTTCACAATGATATTATCAAATTAACTGCGGGATAGTCCCGCAGTTAATTTTTGATTTTATTTAATATTAGGAGCAGCCTTTTTTATATCATCTGATACATTTTTAAATTTTTCAAAGTTCTTATTAAACTTTAATGCTAACTCAGCAGCAAGCCTATCATATTCTGCTTTATCACTCCATGTATTCTTAGGATTTAGTATCTCTGACGGAACATCTGGGCATGATTCAGGTACTAAAACCTTAAATACAGGGTGCTCTTTAAATGAAACATTTTTTAATTTACCACTGATTGCAGCAGTAACCATGGCTCTTGTGTAAGAAAGTTTCATCCTTTTTCCAACTCCATAAGGGCCGCCTGCCCATCCTGTATTTACCAAATAAACATCTGCATTAAATTTATCAATTTTTCTTCCAAGCATTTCTGCATAAAAAGATGGATTCATAGGCATAAACGGCTGTCCAAAGCATGATGAAAATGTAGCCTGTGGCTCTTTTATTCCTCTTTCTGTTCCTGCAAGTTTACTTGTATAGCCAGACATAAAATGATACATTGCCTGTTCTTTTGTAAGTTTAGAAATTGGAGGCAGTACTCCAAAAGCATCTGCAGTGAGGAATATTATTGTTTTAGGATGTCCGCCCGTTCCCTCTAAAACAGAATCAGGAATATAGTCGATTGGATAAGCTGCCCTTGTATTTTCAGTATATTTTGCATCATCATAATCAGGTACTTTTTCTTCATCTAAAACAACATTTTCAATAAGTGTACCAAATCTAACTGCATTCCATATCTGAGGCTCACCCTCTTTTGATAGGTTTATGCATTTTGCATAGCATCCGCCTTCAAAATTAAATACCCCATCTTCTGACCAGCCATGCTCATCATCACCAATAAGCTTTCGGTTAGGATCAGCTGAAAGAGTAGTTTTGCCAGTTCCAGACAAACCAAAGAATAATGCTGTATCACCATTAGCACCTATGTTTGCAGAGCAGTGCATTGGTAAAACATTTTCTTTTGGCATTAAATAATTCATCATTGTAAATACAGACTTTTTCATTTCGCCGCAATACATTGATCCGCCAATTATAATTATTCTCTTTTGAATGTTTAAAATAATAAATGCTTCTGAATGTGTTTTGTCAATTTCAGGAATAGCATTAAATTTAGGAGCACAAATAACTGTTATATCTGGCTTAAAATTATCAAGCTGATTCCCTTCTGGTCTTCTAAAAAGCTGATGAACAAATAAATTTTGTGAAGCTAATTCATTTATAAATCTTACGCCCTTGCTGTGTTTTTTATCAGCACCTGCAAAACCATCAAATATATATGCATCCTTATTTTGAAAATAAGCTGTTAGTTTGTCATATAGTTTGTCAAAATTCTCAGGTGATATTGGTACATTTGTCTTTCCCCAGTCGATGTCATCATGACTTGAAGGTTCATCAACAATAAACCTGTCAAGTGGAGAACGCCCTGTATATTTACCTGTATTTACACTTAATGCACCATTATATGACAGTTCACCCTCACCATTTAGCAGTGCATGTTCCACAAGTTCTGATGCCGGAAGATTTTTATAAATATTTTTTATTCCGGTAAATCCTATACTTTTTAAATATTCTTTAATCTCCATATATGTATCCTCCTTCTTTCATTTTCTTTCATTTGATAAAACTTTATCATTAAATATCATTTTACATTTTCTTTTTGAAAATTTCAAATATATTTAACTTTACTTTAATGAGCTAATCNNTCCATTGCTAAATTAGCAAGCTCATCACACCTGTTGTTATAATAATTATCTGCATGGCCTTTTACTTTTATGAACTCTATATCATGTATTTTTGATAGATATATTAATTTTTCCCAAAGCTCCTTGTTTTTAACCGGCTGTTTTGCAGAGTTAATCCACCCGTTTTTCTGCCATTTCTCTGTCCACCCATTATTAAATGCATTTATAACATAGGCTGAATCACTATAAAGCTTTACTATACATGGTTCTTTTAGCATCGAAAGTGCATCTATAACAGCAGTAAGCTCCATTATATTATTTGTAGTATTTTTAAAACCCTTTTTAAGCTCCTTTACATTCTCCTTATAAATTAATACTATTCCGTATCCCCCTATAGCAGATTCTATTCCATTGCTTCTGCATCCGCCATCTGCATATATCTCAACTATTTTTTTACCCATTTCTATCTCCTTCTATAATCCTTAATTTTCTTTAATATACTCACTGAGCTCCTTTACTATATTATACAATAACTTACATGGAAATAATTATTTAAATAATTTTACATCCTAATTTAAATAATATAATATTATATCAAATAGATAAGGGGGATAAAAAATGAACAGTTTAAAAAAAGCTAACATTATAATTCCTCTCTTACTTATAGCAGTAACATCTATAATATTTTACAGTTATAAAACATCACTTGATAAAAATAATATTATGCCATATAAGACCTTTTTATCAGAAGTAGACAAGAACAATGTATCAGATGTTTATTTGACAGATAATGAAAAAATTAAAATAACCCTAAAGGATGGTAAAAACTTTTATATTGAAAATCCAAGAGCATTAACTTTTAAAGAGCAGCTTCTCATTAAAGGTATAAATGTTCATGAAGCAAGCAGCCTTGGATTAGAAGATTGCATTTCCATTGGTATTTCTATAGCAATGTTTTCATCCTTAGCTTATTTTGTATATAAATCATCTAAATCAAAATCAAGCTCCTTTAAAATGTCTGCCATAGATGCAAATCCAGCTAATAAAACTAATATAACTTTTGACAGCATTGCAGGCAATGAAGAAGCAAAGGAAAGCATAAAGGAACTTGTAGACTTTATTAAAAACCCGGAAATATATACAAAATACAATGCTAAAATGCCAAGGGGCGTAATATTATATGGGCCTCCTGGAACTGGTAAAACCCTTCTTGCAAGAGCTCTTGCCAGTGAATGTGATGTCCCCTATTATGCAGTTAATGGATCTGATTTTGTGCAAATATACGTTGGTGTAGGTGCAGGCAGAATTAGAGATTTATTTAAAAAAGCTAAAGAAAAAGGTAAAGCTGTAATATTTATAGATGAAATCGATGCAATTGGTAAGAAGAGGGATTCAAGAGCTGATGGTGGTTCAGATGAGAGAGAACAAACATTAAACGCACTACTAGCTGAAATGTCAGGGTTTAAAGAAAATCAGGGAATAATTGTAGTAGCTGCAACTAATAGGATTGATGTTTTAGATAACGCACTTCTAAGGCCTGGCCGATTTGATAGACATATTGAAGTTGGTCTTCCTGATGTAAATGCAAGATATAAAATATTAAAACTATATGGAAACCAAAAACCTCTTTCATCAGAAGTGGATCTTAAAAAAGTTGCTGAACAAACAGTTTATTTCTCTGGTGCAAAGCTTGAAAGTTTATTAAATGAAGCTGCCATACTGGCAGCAAAGGAAAAGGCAAATTGTATAACAATGAAGCACATTGACACAGCATTTTCTACTATAATTGCAGGTTTTGAGAAAAAGGACAGAAGTTTCATAACACATAAGGATAAGCTAATCACTGCTTATCATGAATCAGGACATGCATTGATATCAAAACTTATATCACCAGATAATAAAATAAGAAAAGTTACAATAATTCCAAGCACTAAAGGGGCTGGAGGATATACCTTAAATATACCGCCAGATAACTTATACTATACTAAAAATCAGCTTCTTAATAATATTAAAATATCCCTTGGGGGACGCTGTGCAGAGGAGCTTATATTTGGAAAGGACAATATAACTACTGGCGCATCCGGAGATATCAATAATGTTACTAACACTTTGCTTTCTATGATAAAAACCTATGGTATGTTTGAATCTTCCGGACTTCTTGATTATAACTTGATTTATAGTGATGGAATATATCAAAATGCTGATATAATTGAGCAGTGCAATAAAATAGTTAATAGCCTATATGATGAATGTTTAACTATTTTAGATTCTAATAGGGATAAGCTGAAAAATTTAGCTGAAGCTTTAATTGAAAAAGAAACTCTTTATGAAGAAGAAATAAATTGTATTGTTGGATAAGTACTACTATCCCCCACATTGAAGATGATGGGGGGATTACATATTGCCGCCATCAGTTACAAGTTCTCGGTTTTAAGACTTGTAACTAAAAAATACATCTTTCCCTTATCATATCTTAAAAAAGGCTTTCCAAAGAATATTCCCTTTCCAA
>DHEX01000147.1:16104-30999 GCA_002400085.1 Clostridiaceae bacterium UBA4839
TTAAAATATATATCAAAGCATTCATTAATTTTTAGTTTTCCAAGCTTATCCACAATATCTAACAATTTTTCTAAAATTTCAATTTCATTGTTTAATGTAATAAAATATCCTTCAATATCTTTACTTGAGGCTAGAATCCTTGGATACTGCTTTGTATAGGACAATTTAGTTATATATTTTAAATCTTCAATAATATCATCATCTATGTAATATTTTACAGATGCTAATTTAATTAATAGCTGCGAATCATAAATAATTAAATGTACATTGACAAATTTATTCGTAATTATTTGTTTTAAATAATAGATATCCTTTTCATTTTTTAAATTGAAAGAATATTTATAAACCTTTTTATAGTTTAAAATATTAATTTGAACTGCTGGTCCATCTATATAATTTATTATATTTAAACTTTTAGGCTGTTTTAATAAAGCTTCAAAATCACTCATGGAATCAATCCTAAATACTATATTTACCTCATGACTGGTATCTGAATAAAGTATCAAATCATTATATTTTAAGCTTTTATATAAAAAATAATATTCCCTGTGGCTTAAGTTCTCCAATCCCCCATTTATATCAATTTTAGTATAAAAATCTTCTTGTGCTTTTAAAAATAATTCTTCGATTTTATCCATAATGTACCTCCATTTAAGCTGCCGCCTTACTATAAAATTATAGCATATTCGCATATAAATAACATTCAAAAATTTAATCATACTACAATTCACAATTTAAAATCATTAATGAACATAGCGTAGGGAACGATCTTGACCGTTCCGTTGATGAATGGGCGAAGTTGAGAGGACGAAACGGTGCCAACACCTAATGACAATCCCATTCTGTGGTATTTGCAGGACAATCTGAATTTGGTGGGGCGGAACGGTCAAGACCGCTCCCTACCATTCAAACTATTCGTAATGAACAGGAATATCAGAAAATTTTGGAATGCATTGACACAAATCCGTTGTTATGACACGGCGATTGCTATTATTCGTAATTCACATTCTTCTTAAATTGCGAATTGAGGTTTAATCATAGTGATTTACTGTAAGACCTATATCAACGCTTGTAATAACTTTTATTTAGTATTAAAATTAATATATGTTTATTTTTGTATAAAATTATTAATTGGGTAAGACGATTCTAAGACTCAGGTGGAGTCTGCTTAATAAGGAGGATTAAAACAATGGGTTACAATTTTGACTGGAAAGAAGATAGAAATCTTACTCTTCTTGTCGATTATTATGAACTTACCATGGGTAACGGGTATCTTAAAAATGGTGTGGGAAACAAAATAGTTTATTTTGATATGTATTTTAGGCGAATACCTGACAATGGTGGATTTTGTATCATGGCAGGAGTACAGCAATTGATCGAATATATGAAAAATCTTAAATTCACTGATGAAGATATTAAATATTTAAAAAGCAAAACAGATTTTTCAGAAGAGTTTTTAAACTATCTCGAAAATTTTAAATTTGAATGTGATGTATGGGCAATACCAGAAGGTACACCAGTATTCCCTAATGAACCCCTTGTAATAGTAAGAGGTCCTGCTATACAAGCTCAGTTCCTTGAAACAATGGTTTTATTATCAATAAACCATCAAACACTTATTGCTACTAAAGCTAATAGAATTGTCCGTGCAGCTGATGGAAGAGGTGTTATGGAATTTGGTTCAAGAAGAGCTCAAGGATATGATGGTGCAATTTTTGGTGCAAGAGCATCTTATATTGGAGGCTGTATAGGAACAGCATGCACAATTTGTGATAAAATGTTTGGTATTCCTGCAGTAGGTACTATGGCCCACAGCTGGATTCAATTATTTGATAATGAATTAGAAGCCTTCAGATCATGGGCAAGGACTTATCCTAAAAACTGCTTACTTCTTGTAGATACATACAATGTTTTAAAGTCTGGTGTACCAAACGCAATTAAAGTTTTTAAAGAAGAACTTGTTCCTAAAGGAATAAGACCAGCAGGAATTAGAATTGACAGCGGTGATATTAAATATTTAACTGAAAAATCAAGAAAAATGCTGGATGATGCTGGTTTTAAAGATGCTAAAATAATAGTATCAAATTCTTTAGATGAATATTTAATTAGAGATATTTTGTCCCAGGGAGCAAAAATTGATGGATTTGGTGTTGGCGAAAGGCTTATAACAGCGAAATCAGAGCCGGTCTTTGGGGGAGTTTATAAACTGGTTGCTGTAGAGGATGAGAATGGTTCCATTATCCCCAAAATTAAAATAAGTGAAAATGAAGAAAAAATAACAAACCCCGGCTTTAAGCAAGTTTATAGGCTATATGATAAAGAGACGAACAAAGCAATTGCAGATTTAATTACTCTTTCAGATGAATCTATTGATGAAACTTCGCCCCTTGAAATATTCCACCCTATTCATACATGGAAAAGAAAAACTCTTAATAATTTTTATGCTAAAAAGCTAATGGTAAAGATTTTTGATAAGGGAAAATGTGTTTATAATTCCCCTTCTGTATCTGAAATACGTTCTAATTGTTTAAATCAGCTTAATACAATGTGGGATGAAGTTTTAAGATTTGAAAATCCTCATGAATATTATGTTGACTTATCAAAAAAACTTTGGAATACAAAGCATAATTTATTAGATAAATACTTATCTGCTTTTCGATAAATTTTAATAGGGGCTGCGTCAAAAGTCAATTAGAAATAATTAACTTTTGATACAAGCCCCTATTAATTTATCCGATGGCTACCATCCGTAAATATCCCGCTTAACGCGGAATCTAATGGCTGTTACGCCCCTGGATCGGCTCTTCTAAGACGCCCCCTTATGCTTTTCCCATATGCTGGAGCTTTGCTTCGTATGTAGCTATATCCTCTTCAAGTTTAAGCTTTTTACAGCAAAGAACAAGATAATACAAAATGGATTTCGAAGTCTTTCCCCTTTTTGAAGAGTTTTCATATCCATACTTTAGCACGGAATACGCATATTTATAGCTCTTTTTTAAAAGCAAAATCTGTCCTAAATAATCCCACATGACAGTGTGTCCACCATAGACTAAAATATAACTTAATATATCCTTCTCTGCCTCATCATATTCCTTATTTTTCATTTCTGCTTCAATTATATTTACTTTTGTTCTCATATTACTTATTTCATCTTTATATATTTCTTTTAAAATTTCCTGACCAAAATCACTGACAGTATATGTTATACCCTCCTCAGCATCAAAGCATCTGTCTAAAATTCCCAGTCCCTTGAAGCATATAATAAAAATATATTTGCTGTCACTATGGGTCTCTGCCCTAACTACTCTGTATTTTTCTGATGCCGTTTCAATTAGTATGTCTTCCTGATTTATATTATTTAAATTCTGCGGCAATATACTTAATTTATTCCTTTTATAAAATACAGAGGCCATAATCTTTATATATTCTCTTATGTCAAAACTTGAGTTTGAATTTTTTTCACTGAAAATATATTCCCACTTAACTTCATATAAAAGCATATAAAGTATAGCTGCATATTGCTCCTCAATTGAAAGTCTTGAAAAAACTCTTCCTCTTTTTGTGGTTTCATATACATTCCCTTTTTTCTCAATAAGGCTTAAATTAATTAATGCTTCTCTTAAAATTTCAGTATCAATTTCTTCTTCCATTTTTTGAACTGGTATATCATTTAGCAATTTATCTACTAATTTTAATGTTGAAAAATCATAAACATTTACATCCTCAACTATTTTTACAATTTCTGAAGTAAATCTAAGAGAAAGAATATCTTTAAAATATTCCTTACTGTCATCTCTTCTTCCAGTCATCCTGTCATACTTATCTAAATAATAATCAACATTTGAAAACATTTTTTTATAATGAGCTATTTTCCCGCCTTTAATAAGCCTTTGTGATTTGAGAAATTCTGTCATTTCAAGGAGACCCTTCAGCATTTTAGGAATTCCTTCTCTGCCTCCAAGCTTATTATCAATTACTTCAGTCATATCTGTAAATTCTTCAAAAGTAAAAGTATCTATATTTTCAATGCTTTCTTGAAAATAAAACAATACCTCTGATGACAAAAGCTCCACTACTTTAATGTTATAGTTAACTGTTTCCTCATCAATTCCCTTATCTATCATATACTGTTTAAATGAATTTATTTTTTCCTTATCCGTCATATAAACACCACCTAACTATAAGTTATTGTTTATATTATTGGCATATAAGGAAAACTTTAATCACTTTATACAATATTTATTTTCAAAATAATTTATGCATAAATCTATATTTTGAATCCCTGCACTGTTTATAAATAGCTTTATCCTGCTTTTTTCAACTTCTCTAACTATTATGTCTTCAATTTCAACTTCACCATATGGTAAACCACATTCACTTTCAGGTATATTTACCCTGTCCCTTATAATAGTTAAAACTCCAAAAATCTTATGCTTCATTGCATAAGCATAATTAAAAACATCTAAAGTTATAAATTCTAATGAATCATAGGGACTGGAATAAAAATATCTGTAAATTATATTTTCATCAATATCGCTGCATTTTTCAATTTGCATATCATAATACATTAAATTTTTTTTATTTTTTAGTGCTTCTTGAATTTTATTTTTTTGTGCATATATTTGCTCATTTGAAACAATGTTCATTATTTTTCCCCCAAAAATTTCATATTGTATTATAAGAATATCACAAATGACATTCTTCTTCAAAATAAAAAAGTGCCAGCCTCTTGACATTTGACATTTAAAATTTTTAAATGTCAAATGTCAAGAGGCTAGCACTGAAGATATGTTAACTGTTTAGTTTTTTTATAATGGATTCAAGACTAAAACTTTCTACATTTATGTACATTTCACGCTCTGATATATCTCCAAGATAATGTGCATCAGAAGATTTTATAAACCTGTAGTCTTCATTTATTAATTTCATTTTAATAAGCCTGTAAAGCCCTTCCATGGTATGATATTCAACTGTTTTAATGTTTGAATTAGGAGGCATAAAGCCAAGACTTGTAATAACACTAAAACCGTCCCTGTCAATGTGGGCAGGAATAAAAGCTCCTCCCATATTACATACAGCATAGCAAGCATCATCAAAGGAAATAAGTGTTGATGTGAGCAGCATCCTTTCACATGTCCCCATATATTCATCCTTAGAATTTAAAATCAGCTGCCTGCCAAACAGTTCTTCCTTATTTTTAATTTCAGGCATATTTTTATATACATAATCCTGAAATGATAATGCTTTATCCACGCTGCTAAACAAACATAGGGCATGAATATCCTCTCTTGTTTGAATCTCCATACCCGGAATGACCATAAGTCCAATCCTCTTACCTGCTTCAACGCAGGCCGCAGTATTTTCACAGCTATTGTGATCAGTTACAGCAATAGCATCCAGTCCCTTTAGCTTAGCCATATTTACAATGTTTTGCGGAGTCATGTCATCATCACCGCAGGGCGAAAGTGCAGAATGTATATGTAAATCACAATACAGTTTCATTTTATATCAAACTGCTCAATTTGCTGCAAATTAAATATGCATTATCCTTTGACTGTAATATTGGTATAGATTCCTGATTGGATTTATCAATAGTAACAGGTTCAACCTCTATAGATTCAGGAATTATAATGCATGACATCTCAAGTAAGGATGCTACTGCAACTATATTAGGGTGAACTTGAACTGTTATCCATGCATCATTTTTGCTTCCATGAGACATTACCCAGCTTAATAAATCACAGCAATATGCACCTTCAACATTGTTTTTCAGCCCTTTCTCCCCAGAAATGAGCTTGAGATCAAGTTTGTCAGCTAAATCCTTCACTAACATTTTTCATATCTCCCCCTTCATTTAGCGCCAGACACCGCGGTCATCGGATAAATTTACATTCATTTAAAGATGATAACCCTTTTACAACATCTTCTGCAAAAGCCCTGCAGGATGGTGAGCCACATTGTCCGCAGTCATTTCCAGGAAGAGAGTTAATTATATTATTCATATATTTCATTTTTTTAACCGCACTTTCAAAATCATCAGCAAGCTTAATATCATAATTTTTATTTATATTATTTTCAACTGTAAACTTATTTTTAAGTCCATCGCTTAATCCACCAAACCTATATTCAAAATTTATATGTTCGTTTAAATTTAAAGCAATTCTCTTTGCATTATAAGGATTTTCTACAAGCAAAACTCCCCCAACGCAGCCGCCATCACAGGCATAAGGCTCAACATATTTTACATCCCTAAACTTTCCGTTTTCAATATCATTTAACACCTTTATTACATTTTTAGTTCCATCTACTGAAATAAATTCATCCATTTCCATACTCCTACACTGTCCTCCGCTTACTGCCCATAAAACCCCTGTATATGACATATTAGTACTTTTCTCAGTATAGGAGCTCTTATTTTTATTCACATATTTTAATAAGCTTGGATATATATCACTCATAGGAATTGCTCCATTTATTTGCGACTTCCTGTTTAACGCAGTATTTTTAACCTTCGTTATCCAAGATACACATGGGGTAATATAAAATATTCCTACATCTTCTGGCTTATAATTAAGTTTGGCATACTTTTCTCTTATAAGAGAAGCTGCTACTTCAATAGGTGTTAATACCTTAATTACATGCTCAATAAGAGTAGGATAATTTACTTCAATCAATCTAACCACTGCAGGGCAGAAAGATCCGATTACAGGTTTTGGTGTATTTTCTATTTCCTTCTTTATAATTTCAGAAACAATGTCGCAAGCATAAGTAATATCATATACTTCATCAAACCCAAGGCTTTTTACAGCTTCATTTATTAACGAAGGATTAATATAGCTGCCAAATTGAGTATATATGGTAACTGAAGGTATAACAACTTTTACTTTAAAATCTTTTATTGCTTCAATATCATCTAAATCAGCTTTATGAGCGTTATGTTGGCAGACTTTAATACATTCTCCGCAATCAATACATTTTTCTTCGTATATAACAGCTTTTGAATTTTTAAGCCTAATTGCTTCCATAGGACATTTTGTCATACATCTTGAGCATCCTATACAGTTTTCTTCAACAAGCTTTACAGAATGATATATCTCTTTCATAATATCACACCCTATTAATAATTAATTATAATCTTTACAAGTGTATATTCACCTAAAACAGAATTTATATAAAATTCATCACTGCTCTTTCTTATATTAGGCAGTCCCATTCCGCCTCCAAACCCCATTTCCCTTGCTTCATCGGGTGCTGTTGAATAACCTTCAGTCATGGCAAGATCAATATCTCCTATACCTGGGCCTTGGTCTTTCATTGTAATTTCAACTTTATTATTATATATAATAACTTCCATATTACCGCCTAAAGTATGAATAACCACATTCATCTCAGCTTCATAGCAGGCCACACATACTCTTTTAATTATAGCGCTTTTAATTCCAAGCTGCATAAGTGCCTTTTTTACACAGCTGGATGCTTCCCCGCCGTTTATAAAGTCTCTGCTTTTTATCTCATAATTAAGCTTTATGAATTCATCTCTCATATATATGCATCAGCTCCCCTAAGTCCGCTTTCATAAAGTATTCCGCAGGATGTATACATTATATGTTTGGTATACATTAAACAAATGCCTAATTCCTTTGCCATTTTAATAACATTAGCATCTGGCTGCTTCCCCCTTACAAAGATAATACATTTTATATCTGTCATCTCTGCAGTTCTAATAGTTTGTACATTAGTAAGCCCTGTAAGAAGTATAGTGTCTCCCTTAACAAATGCCAGCACATCGCTCATAAGATCACACCCAAAAGCGTAGTGTGCCTCATCATCAAGCTTGTCTTCACCTGTAATAACTTTTGCTTCAAGTAGCCTTTGAACATCGCGTAGTTTCATAAATACGCCTCCATTTTAAAAACTTATATATTCATAATGACTTTAATGTACTATTTCTTATCCCAATAAATTTCAATTTTATCTCCATCTTTTATTTCATCCATATAACCTGCGTTTTTGCCATTTAATTTTAAAACAATGCTGCCATTTGGTTTTTTTATATCAAAATCTATATAATTAAAAATATCAATGAAAATATGATTTTTTCCATCTAATTTAACTTTTTTATCATTCACAGTTACATATAACACTTCTTTATCCTTCAAAGTATTATCATCTGATGTCTTTTTTACATCATTTTTATTTGATAAATTCTGATTTTTATAGGTTGTCTGAATATAATCATTATTTTTTATTAAATATTCATTTCCTACGGCATCCCCATTAACAAAAATTACAGCATCATCATCTATATATTTTTTCCTAAGCTCCTCTACTGTAAGGGCTGCGCTGCTCCCATTATATCCTTTTAGAACCACAATATTATCATCCTCAAATATCTGTGTTCTTATATTTGCCATTTTGTCATTAACATATATTTCAGCTGATTTTCCTATTTCACCTCTTATTATAATCTTTTGATTGTTTAAATGAAATATAAGATCTTCGCCATTTTTCCCTATAAGACTTTTAGGCTCAAAACCTGTTAATATTAAAGCATCAGCTACAGTAATTTTACTTGTATTATATATTTTTAATTTCTCACCATTGAGTTTTACATTAATAAAATTTTTACTTTTTTGCATGCAATAAGATACGAATATACCAATTGGAGTTATAGAATCTGGGCCATCAAGTATGCCTTCTTCCATTATAAGGTTTCTAATTGCCTCTCTTCCTCTTACAGCTACTCTTTGTACTGGCATATTAAGCTTGTTTGCAATTTTATCCCCAAGGCCTTTAATTTGGCTTCCTCCACCAACAAGTATTACAGCATTTGGAGCTTTCTTATTCAAATTGATAATATTATTTACAATTTCATCTGCAAGAGAATCAATTACCGGCTGCACAACTTCTTGAATTTTTTCTTTTTTTTCAACATTTTTCATCCCTAATACATCAGTAAATTTTACTTCGTCTGAATTCATGGATGAAAGAGAAATTTTAATATTTTCTCCTGTATTGAAATCTACTATGTAATTTTGGCAAATAGCCTCTGTAATTTCATCTCCGGCTATAGGGACCATTCCATAAGCTACTACTGACCCCTCTTTTGTAATTGCAATATCAGATGTACCAGCGCCTACATCTACAAGTGCAATATTTAATAATCTTATATCATCAGGTACTACTACATTTATAGCTGCAATTGGCTCAAGAGTAAGGCTTATTACCTCAAGACCGATTTTTTTCATTACAGCATATAAACTGCTTACAACGGTTTGGGGTAAAAAGGTTGCAAGCACTTGAATACTCATTTTTTTACCCTTTTGGCCAATTAATGATTTAATAATAAAATCATTTAAAAAATAATTATTAACAGTATATCCAACACAATAATAAGTATCCTTTTCATCTTCTTTTAGTTCCTCTGTAAGCTTTTTTTGTGCAGTTTGGACTGCTTCTATTTCAATTGCATTAACCATTTCCTGATTTATTTCAACATAATCTTTTATCTCCTTAGAAGCTTCGCCATCCATTGTTTTTAATACTCTGCCTGCAGCTGCAATAGCCACCTTGCTAAGTTTTATGTCTAATTTTTTTTCAAGATTCTCTTTAACTTTTTCTGCAACTTCTGCAACTTTTTCAATATCGCTTACTTGACCATCAATAATGGTTCTGCTTTTATGCTCCATTTTTTCAACAGCCAGTACTTTATAATTTTCTCCCTCAACTTCCCCAACTATACCTATAACAGTTCTAGTGCCTATATCAAGTGCAAATACAATTTCTCCATCTTTCATAAAACAACCTCCACATCCAATGGTAATATATATATTATATCAAATATTTAAGCTATATTGAGAAATATTACATAATTTCTGTAGGGGATCCCTCTGGACGATGATTAGAATCTGGGGGGCGGAACGGTCAAGACCGCTCCCTACCGTTTGTTTCCCTTCTGCATCAACACCGGGCAGAAACGTCAAGATTGTTTCCTACCATTCAAATTATTCGTAATGAGCATTTTATAAATCACTCTCTGAGAAAAAAGTGTTTCATTTTAACTTGCATTTAGCGCATCAAAAAAAAATTTTAAAAACCACTTGCATTCTTTCAAATTAAATACTATAATAATAAGATACGTTATGAAAGGGGTGATATTGTGAAGAAAGAACAACACTTTATTATTACAGACGAGCTAATAGATGAATGTCTTGAAGCATCTATTGAAAAAGCTGTTAACTTTAAAGTCCAGAAGAAAACCCGTCATGAAAGTTCAAAATAACATGACGGGCTTTTAATTTATAATTTCTTTAATTTCTTCTACAGCTAAAACTTTTAATGATACAAATTTAATAAATCATGCTTTATTTCTTGCCCATTTTAATTACTTCTGCAATGGCATCTACATTTCCAAGAGTAGAAAGCATATCATTTGGTAATATCAGTTTATTTGCTGGGTTTTTAGCCATTTCCTTCAGTGCTTCAACTTGTTTTAATGCAATCACTGTTTCATTGGTTCCAGAATCAATTATTGCTCTATTTACTTGTTCAATTGCTTTAGCCTGAGCTGCTGCAATAGCTTCAATTGCTTTAGCTTTACCTTCTGCTTCAAGCAATTGTGATTCTTTCAATCCTTCAGCTCTTCTAATATTGGCTTCTTTTTCAGCTTCAGCTTGAAGTATCTTAGATTCTTTTTCCCCTTCTGCTCTTTCTATATTACTTTGCCTATCTCCTTCAGCCTGAAGTATTGTAGCCCTTTTATCTCTTTCTGCTCTCATTTGCTTTTCCATAGCCTGCTGTATTTCTCCAGGTGGAATTATATTTTTAATTTCAACTGATAATATTTTTATTCCATAAGCATCTGTAATTTCATCAACTACAGCAAGAAGCTCATTGTTTATTTTATCTCTCCCTGAAAGGACTTCATCTAATGTCATATTTCCAACTATATTTCTCATATTAGTAATAGTTGAATAGATAATACCTGATCTATAGTTTTCAATATTATATACAGCATCTTTTGCATTTAAAACTTTGTAAAATATAACATTATCAATAGATATCTTTACGTTATCCTTTGTTATAACGCTTTGAGGTTCAATATCAAGTATTTGCTGCTTTGTAGATATTCGTCTTCTAACAAAGTCTGCAAATGGGATTAAAAAGTGCCAGCCTGGCTCAAGTGTGGTTTTGAATTGTCCAAATCTTTCTACAACATATACATATCCTGTGTTTACAATCTTAATGCTTGATAACATTGTGATTAGGAAAATTACTAAAAGTACAATTAAAAAAATCTTCATTTTAGTCCCCCTCTTTCTTATTTATAATTAATATTGTTCCCTCTATTCTTTGAATAATAAATTTATCTCCTTTTTTTATTTCTTCTCCTTCATTTTTTACCGTCCAGTATATTCCGTTAATTTTAATGGTGGCCTTATCAGTAATGTCCTCCTTAGCAATAAGTTCTTTTCCTATATATTTTTCTTCCATCCTAGCTGTTCTTTTAACAGATTTCTTTAAAACTCTTTGAGTTATTGGATATAATATTATTATGGAAATCAAGCTGCCTATTATGAAGACAATTATCTGAATTGAATCAGAAGCATTTAAAAACATTGAAATAATTGCAAGTATACTTCCTATTGAAAAACTAACAAAGAAAAAGTTACTTGAAAAAGCATCAATTAGAACTGCAATGACTGCTATTGATAGCCAAATATAAAACATATCCTGCATTTTTCGCACCCCCCTCGAATTTGTTTAGACTATTATAGCATTTGCGTGCAAATATAACAATAAATATTGGCAATTAAAAATAATTATTAATTTACATTATTGTAATAATATATTCGAACACTTTTGTTATTATTCAAAAATGGAACTATTGCAAAATATCATGATTATGAAAAACACAAAGACAGTATAGATAAGAAAAATATATGGAATGAAGAGTGTAGGGAGCGGTCTTGACCGTTCCGCCGCACAATGATCAGAATTTAGGAGGTCGGAGCGGTCAAGACCGCTCCCTACAGTTTGTCTTGCACCATATTTAAAATATTTCAGAAAAAACTATTTTATAGCAGCAGCATTAATTAATTTCCTTCTTAGCATATCAATAGCTTCAATAGTTGCCTCATTTCTCACCCTTTGCCTATTACCTTTTAAATGAAGCTCCTTTACAGTGATTTCGCCCTTAAAGTATAGCCCAATATAAACAAGTCCCACAGGTTTTTCTATGGTTCCACCTTCTGGGCCTGCAATTCCTGTAGTTGACAATCCTATATCAGTATGAGCAGCCCTTGCAATACCTTCTGCCATCTCATAAGCTGTTTTGTCGCTTACTGCACCAAACTTTTTTAAGGTCTCTTCCTTTACTCCAAGGCGTCTCACCTTTGCCTCATTACTGTAAGTAACGTCCCCTTCAATAAAAAAGTTTGAAGCTCCGCTGACATTAATAAATCTTGATGCTATCATCCCTCCAGTACAGGATTCTGCTACCGAGAGAGTTAATTTTTTATCTATGAGCATATTAGAAACTACTTCTTCAATAGTAGTTTCCCCTACCCCATATACATAATCACCTAAAATATTTCTTATTTCTTTTTCAACTGGTACAATAAGTCTTTTAGCTTCCTCTTCATCCTTGCCCTTTGCTGTAATTCTAAGAGTAACTTCTCCCTCTTTAGCATAAGGAGCTACTGTGGGGTTTGTTTGCTTATCCAAAATATCTTTTATTTTTTCAGCTACAAAGCTTTCTCCAATGCCGCATACTCTTAATACTTTTGAAAAAATAACCCCATCCTGATACTTTGTCAAATAAGGCATAACACCATTTTCGAACATAGGAATAAGCTCTGAAGGCGGACCCGGAAGGTTTATCAGCACTTTCCCGCCATCCTCTATAATACATCCCGGAGCTGTTCCATTTCCATTTGGAATAATTATAGCGTCCTCAGGAAAGTAAGCTTGTTTTTTATTTCCTTCCCCAATTTTCCTATTTAAGCTTTTAAAATATTCCTTTATTGCATCTAATGATTTTTCATCCAAAACAAGTTTTTTATTAAAATATTCCGCACCAGTTTCTTTAGTTAAATCATCATTTGTAGGTCCAAGTCCCCCAGAAGTAATTATAATATCTGCTCTTTCATAGGCTGTTTTAAAAGCCTTCTTTAACCTTTCCTTATTATCCCCAACTACAGTTTGAAAATAAACAGTAAGCCCTATATCTGATAGTCTTCTCGATATATATTGAGCATCTGTATTCAAAATGTTCCCAAGTAAAAGTTCAGTTCCAACTGATATTATTTCTACATTCATAAAAATTCATCTCCCAAAAGCTTTAAATTCTCCATTTGAGTCTATAAATCGCCTTATCTCATGGCGTACCATCCGTAATACTCCACTTAAACAGGGTATTACGGATGCTGCGCCCCTAAATCGGCTTTTTTAAGGCTCAAGGCGAAAGTTTAAAATTCAATACCTTTTCTTGCTTGAACTCCTTCAGTATAATAATGCTTTACTTCTTTCATTTCTGTTACTAAATCTGCCATCTCAATTATCTTAGGATCTGCATATCTGCCTGTTAATATTACTTCTGTTTTAGGACTTCTTTCCTTTAAAACATTAACTACCTCTTCAGCAGAAAAAAGTTCAAAAAAGACTGCAATATTAATTTCATCTAAAACTACCAAATCATATTCTCCAGATTTTAAAATATTTTTACATTCCTCAAGTCCCTCTTTTGCACATCTTATATCCTCTTTTGATGGCTTATCATATATAAAGCAGTTCCTTCCAAACTGATGTATTTCAAAATTAGGTAAATATTGAACAGCTTTAAGCTCACTATAATCCATTCCTTTTACAAACTGACCAAAATATACTTTTTTGCCAGCGCAAACAGCTCTAAGTGATAGCCCCAAAGCTGCTGTTGTTTTCCCTTTTCCATTCCCTGTATAAACTTGAATATACCCCTTTTCCACTTTTATCTCTCCTTCCTATTTACAGCGGTTTATAAATTCCTCAAATATTTTAATCATTATTGGATGGTTTTTTACCATCATTTCAGGGTGCCACTGAACAGCCATAACTGGTTTGTATTTATGCTCTATAGCTTCAATTACTCCATCAGAAGAAGTTGCAGAAACCAAAAAATTAGCTGGCGCAGCCATTACAGCTTGATGGTGAAAACTATTTACTAAAAGCCTATTTACCTTAAAAATCTCATATAGCCTTGTTCCTGGAACAATGTCTATATAATGTCCTATATCATTGATATTAGCCCTTTGCATATGATTTAAGTAGGCTTCTTCATTTTCACTTATATCCTGATATAATTTTCCTCCAAAAGCTACAGTAATTATCTGCTGTCCTCTGCTTATACCTAAAACAGGCATATCCTTTTCAATAGCTGCTTTTACAATAAAAAGCTCACAGAGATCTCTTGGCGTATATGTAAAACCTACATGCTTTGATGGTTCTTCGCCATAATAAATTGGATTTACATCATAACCGCCAGATAATATAATCCCATCTAAATTGCTCATAATATTAAGCATATCTTCCTCTTTGTTTATAATTGGTATTGCAACCGGGACTCCCCCTGCCGTGCATACTGCATCAACAAGCTCCTTTGTCACAAAATATCTTTCCTGACCTAAAGACCGTCCTGACTCGGCAATTATATAGTTACTTGTAATTCCAATAAAGGGCTTAGACATACTCATCAACTCCTTTACTTTATTTTACCATTTATTATTATTTTTAAAAGTTTAAATAATATAGTAATATATATTTAATAAATAAAAAAGAGATATGCTATTATTTTAAATAATTATATCAAATATATATGATAAAATATATCTGTAATTTGTAATTTAAAAAAGCACGCAG
>DHEX01000097.1 GCA_002400085.1 Clostridiaceae bacterium UBA4839
AAAAATTCAATGCAGATTTAATACACTGCTGCGATAAGAAAAATATTGCCAGTTTGCACAGCTGTAGGGAACGGTCTTGACCGTTCCGTTGATGAACGAGCGAAATTTGGGGGACGAAACGGTGCCAACACCCAGTATCGATTCCACTTTGTGGTATTTGCAGGACGATCTGAATTTGGGTGGCAAAACGGTCAAGACCGTTCCCTACATTATTTTAATCCTAAGAGCTTCTACTTGCTCACTCTATGTTCATTCTATATATTTTTCTTATCTCCGCTGTAATTTGTTCATTAATAATTTTAAATTACGAACTATATTATTAACCTAAATGTTTTTTTTGTTTACACCACAGTTTGAAAAAAAGCTATTATTATATATAATGTAATTAAGACTTTATTCATGGCTACCATCTGTAATATTCCATCTTTGTTTAAATGGGATATAAGGGATGCGAAAGTGCAGCAAAATATTAGTGAATTTTCACAATTTGCTGTTTTTTAATGAAGGGAAGGGAGTATTAATTATGAAAACGGACATTCAAATTGCACAGGAAGCTAAGATGAAACCTATTATGGACATTACTAAAAAGTTAAATATTGATGATGATGATGTAGAGCTTTATGGCAAGTATAAGGCAAAGATTTCTCTTAATGCCTTTAATAAATTAAAGGATAAAAAGAATGGGAATCTTGTACTTGTCACAGCAATAAATCCTACTCCTGCAGGTGAAGGTAAATCCACAGTTACTGTAGGGTTAGGTCAGGCACTTAATAAAATAGGTAAAAATGCAGTTATTGCACTTAGGGAACCATCCCTTGGTCCTGTATTTGGTATTAAAGGTGGCGCTGCTGGCGGAGGGTACTCCCAGGTTGTGCCTATGGAAGATATTAATCTTCACTTTACTGGGGATATGCATGCTATTACCAGTGCAAATAATCTTCTTGCAGCAGCTATAGACAATCATATACATCAGGGGAATGCACTTAGAATTGATTCGAGAAGAATTGTTTGGAAAAGGGTTATGGACATGAACGATAGAGCTTTAAGACAAATTGTAGTAGGACTTGGCGGTAAAAAGAATGGGTTTCCTCGTGAAGATGGATTTATGATAACTGTTGCATCTGAGATTATGGCAATACTATGTCTTTCTTCAGACCTTATGGATATGAAGGAGAGGTTTGGAAGAATTGTTGTAGCCTACGATCTTGATGGAAATCCTGTTTACTGCAGGGATCTTCATGTTGAGGGTGCTATGACTGTACTTATGAAGGATGCTATAAAGCCCAATATTGTACAGACATTAGAGAATACCCCTGCACTTATTCATGGAGGACCTTTTGCTAATATAGCTCATGGATGTAATAGTATTATTGCTACAAGGCTTGGGCTTAAATTAGGAGATTATTTAGTTACTGAAGCAGGCTTTGGTGCTGATCTTGGAGCTGAAAAATTCTTTGATATCAAGTGCAGATATGGGAACCTTTCTCCAAATTGTGTGGTTATTGTTGCAACAGTAAGAGCCCTTAAACATCATGGCGGAGTTGCTAAAGAACATTTAAATGAGGAAAACTTAGAGGCTTTATCTAAGGGGTTTGAAAACCTTGAAAAACATATTGAAAGTATACATAAATATGATGTACCTGTTGTAGTTGCAATAAATAAATTTACAAGTGATACAGATGCAGAAATTAAGCTTATAGAGAAAAAGTGTAATGAACTTGGAGTTGAAGTGTCCTTATGTGAAGTTTGGGCTAAAGGCGGAGAAGGCGGAATTGATCTTGCAAGGAAAGTTGTAAAAACTATAAATGAAAAAAAATCAAACTTCCATGTACTTTATGATGAAAAGCTTCCTATAAAAGAAAAGATTGAAACTATTGTAAAGGAAATTTATGGTGGTGGAAAGGTTACTTATACAAAAGCTGCAGATACACAGATAAAAGAACTCGAAAAGCTTGGCTTTGATAAGCTGCCAATTTGTATGGCAAAGACTCAATATTCACTTTCAGATAATCAGTATCTTCTTGGAAGACCAAGAGATTTTGAGGTTACTGTAAAGGAAGTTAGAGTTTCAAATGGAGCTGGCTTTATAGTAGCTCTCACAGGAGACATCATGACTATGCCAGGACTTCCTAAGGTTCCATCAGCTAATAATATTGATATAGATGAAAATGGAGTAATAACAGGATTATTTTAAAATTAAATTGATTCTTTTAACAAGCCTTGGTTGCCATTTTAAGAGCCATGGCTTGTTCTTTCCATAATTGAGAATGGAGAATTGAGAATGGAGAATGGAGAATTAGTTGTAGGGAATGGTCTTGACCGTTCCGTTGATGAATGTGCGAAATTTGGGGAATGAAACGGTGCCAATACCCAGTAATGTCAAGAGACTGGCACTTAAGGAAGGTGATTGATATAGTTAAGAAAGTTTTACTTTCGGTTTTAATTTCTGTTTTTCTTTTATCATTGGCAGCTTGTAAAAAGCAAGTACCTAAGGTAGAAGAGAAAAATAAACCAATAGAAAAAGTTGACCCTATAAAAGAACAAATAAAAACAATGACTTTAGATGAAAAAATTGGTCAAATGTTTATAGTAGGCCTCGATGGTTATACAATTGGTGATAATTCAAAAGAGCTAATTGAAAAATACCATGTGGGCGGATTTATTTTATTCAGTGAAAATATTAAAAATTCAAATCAAATGTTAAATCTAATAAATTCACTTAAAGAAACAAACGCTAATAATAAAATTCCATTATTTATGGCTGTGGATGAAGAAGGCGGCCGGGTAAGCAGAATGCCCAAAGAATTAAAAAAGATACCCTCCAATAAAAAAATAGGTGAGGTAAACAGTGAGGAGTTTTCATTTAAATTAGGTGCTGCAATTGGAGAAGAAATAAAGTCTTTTGGATTTAATGTAGACTTTGCGCCAGTATTAGATATAAATAATAATCCTAAAAACTTAGTTATTGGAGATAGATCTTTTGGCAAAGAGCCAGATTTGGTAAGGAAGCTGGGAACTCAAACTATGAAAGGCATTCAATCTCAAAATGTAATTTCTGTTGTAAAACATTTTCCGGGTCATGGGGATACATCTGTTGATTCCCATGCTGATCTTCCTTTAATCAATAATGACTTAGAAAGGCTCAAAAGCTTTGAGCTTATTCCGTTTAAAGACGCAATAGAAAATAATGCCGATGGAGTTATGGTAGCTCATATACTTTTGCCTAAAATAGATTCTGAAAACCCAGCTTCATTGTCAAAAACAGTTATTACAGATATCTTAAGAGGAAAGTTAAATTTTAATGGGGTAGTTATTACAGATGATATGACTATGGGTGCAATTATGAAAAATTATAATATTGGGGAGGCAGCTTTAAAATCAATAAATGCAGGAAGCGATATTATACTTGTGTGCCATGGTTATAATAACGAGGTAGAAATAATAAATGCTCTTAAAAAGGCTGCTGAGGATGGAATTTTAACAGAAGAGCGAATAGACGAAAGCGTATATAGAGTATTAAAATTAAAGCAAAAATATGATTTAAATGATAACTTAATAGATTCTGTAGACGTCAATAAAATAAATAAAAATATTGAAGAAGTTTTAAATGCTTATTTAAAATGAGGTTGTGTATGAAAAATTTATATTTTTGTTGATTGATTGGCATAAAACTGCTAAAATAATTTTAATCGCCTGCATATTATAGCGGGACGAATAATCAAATTTTAAAATTCAAATGTCCGGCATCCTTTGGAGCTGGAACGGAGGTGTTAGTATGGTAGAAACAAAAGCAGTGAAGGGCAGTTCATTCACTGCAAAAAAAATGACCAGAATTGCAATACTTGGGGCTATATCTGTATTATTAAGCGTTACACCCCTTGGGTACATCCCAATCAATCCTGTTATTCAAGTTACAATAATGCATATTCCTGTTATTATTGCAGCTATTGTAGAGGGAATGACGGGGGGAGTAATAGTGGGGCTTATTTTTGGAATTTCAAGTCTGATTCATGGATTATCAACCCCACTAGCGCCAGTCTTTATAAATCCTATGGTATCTATTTTTCCAAGAATAATGATTGGTGTTGTTTCGGCTTATACTTATAAAAAAACTAAAAATGTTCCACTTACAGCTGCAATAGGTACTTTTGTAAACACAGCAGGGGTTTTATCTATGATTTATGTTTTTGCACCAGTAGCTTTTGCAAGTGTAAAAAATGTAGCTGTATCAGCTTTAGGGAAGATACTTCTTACAGTTGCAGTTACAAATGGAATACCTGAGATGATAGCTGCAGTTATAATAGTAACTGCTGTTATGAAAGCATTAGCGAAAAAGATTAAATAGTTGGCGGGCTGCAGCCTGCCTTTTTAAGTGCCAATAAATTAAAAGTGGGTGAATTAATATGTTATTTGTAATTGATGTTGGAAATACTAATATTGTTCTTGGAGCTTATGAAGGTAAAAAACTTCTGTCAGAATGGAGACTTTCAACTAATCCGCAAAAAACTGCTGATGAAAATGGAATGTTTGTAATGGGTCTTTTTGAAAAAGCAGATTTAAATTATAAAGATGTGGATGCTGCTGTACTTTCATCTGTAGTTCCAAATGTAATGTATTCTATTGAGCATATGATAAAAAAATATTTTAAAATAAATCCCCTTATTGTTGGACCAGGGATAAAAACCGGTGTAAATATTAAGTATGATAACCCAAAAGAAGTAGGAGCAGATAGAATAGTAAATGCAGTAGCTGCTCATGAAATGTATGACCGTTCCCTTATAATAATTGATTTTGGTACTGCCACTACTTTTTGCTCAGTAGGAAAATCAGGAGATTATTATGGAGGAGCAATTGCACCTGGGATAAAGATATCTGCAGATTCGTTGTTTGAAAGAACTGCTAAGCTTCCCAAGATTGAAATATTAAAGCCTCCTTCAGTAATATGTAAGAATACAGTTCAAAGTATGCAGGCAGGCGTGGTTTATGGCTATATTGGTGCTGTAGATTATATTGTAAAAAAGATGAAGCTTGAAATGATAGAGCTTGGAGAAGAGGAGCCTTATGTTGTAGCAACAGGGGGACTTGCCAAATTGATTGCTGATGGCAGTGAAACCATTGATAAAGTAATTCCTCATTTAACTCTTGAAGGGCTTAGAATTATATATGAAAAGAATAAATAGGTGATTGTATGAATATTGGGGGATTTATACCGGAAAATAATGTATTTTTGGCTCCTATGGCAGGGGTTACAGATAAGGTATACAGAAGAATATGCAGGGAAATGGGCTGCGGATTTACAATAACTGAAATGGTAAGTGCAAAGGGCCTTTATTATGGCAGTGAAAAAACAGAAGAGCTTACGGATATTGATGAAAAAGAAAGTCCTGCAGGAATTCAGATTTTTGGAAGCGATCCATATATTATGGGCAATGTAGCTTCAAAAATAAGTAAAAGAGAAGATGTAGCTTTAATTGATATAAATATGGGATGCCCTGCACCTAAAATAGTTAAAAATGGCGATGGCAGTGCTCTTATGAAAGATATGAAGCTGGCGGAAGCTGTTGTAAGAGAAGTATGCAAGAATTCATCAAAGCCTGTAACTGTTAAATTTAGAAAAGGTTTTGATGAGAACAGCATAAATGCAGTAGAGTTTGGGATTATGCTTGAAAAGGCAGGAGCAAAAGCTATAACGGTGCATGGAAGAACAAGAAGTCAGATGTATGAAGGAAAGGCAGATTGGGACATTATTAAAAAAGTTAAAGAAAAGGTAAAAATACCTGTTATAGGTAATGGAGATATATTTAAACCCGAAGATGCTAAAAGAATGATTGAATATACCGGCTGTGATGGAGTTATGATTGCAAGAGGAGCCCTTGGAAATCCATTCATATTTAAAAGGACTCTTCATTTATTAAATACAGGAGAACTCCTTCCTATGGAAAGCTTTGAGGAAAGAATTGATATGGCTTTAAAACACCTTCTCCTTGAAAATGAATATAAGGGACGAAAAGGTGTAATTGAAATGAGAAAGCATATTGCGTGGTACTTAAAGGGAATGGAAAACGCCGCCTATGTGAGAAATACTATAAATACACTTGAAGATGTGAACGAAATTCAAGAATTACTTTTAAATTACAAAAAAGAAGTAGGTAAACATCTTGAATAAAATATATCAAACTTATAATTTGCAATTTAAAATCATTAATGAACAAATTACAGCATCAAACCAAAAATGTTGACAATGTTTTGTCTCTGATTTATAATATCATCTAATGATAAATAACAAGCACTGTAAAGTTGTATTTATAGTGCTTGTTATTAATTATATCTGTATAAAAATATTACATTATCGGAATTTTAATAAAATAAGAAGCATAATATAATTTATAATTTGCCTGATGTCCGATGGCGTACCATCCGTTATTCCCTGCTTAATACTGGGAATAGCGGTTGCTGCGCCTTTGGATTGGTAATTTTTAGAATTACCTTATCTTGTATAAAAATATGAATTAATTTATTTATTAAATAAAAGGGGAGAAATAATATGAGTGAAAACAGCAAACAGGTCATTTTGACTTATGAGGGAGTAAAAAAAGTAGAAGAAGAGTTAGAATATTTAAAAACTATAAAAAGAAAAGAAGTAACTCAAAAGATAAAGACAGCACTTTCCTTTGGAGATTTAAGTGAGAATTCTGAATATGATGAAGCAAAAAATGAGCAGGCTTTTGTTGAAGGAAGGATTGCTACACTTGAAAATATGCTAAAGAATGCTAAAGTTATAGATGATGATGATATAAAAACTGATGCTGTTTCAATTGGCTCCACTGTAAGAGTTAAAGATTTAGAATCTAATGATGAGCTTGAGCTGACTATAGTAGGTTCTGCTGAAGCTGATTTTGAGCATATGAAAATATCAAATGAAGCACCTATAGGGAGAGGGCTTATTGGTAAAAAAGTTGGAGAAATAGCAACAATTCAAGTACCAGATGGTTCAATAAAATATAAGGTCCTTGAAATTAAGAAGATTAATAATAAATAATTGGAGGTTAATTTATGGCAAATGAAGAATTAAGTGCAGCAGATTTACAAAAGCTTGAAGAACAATATAACCGGTATATGGTACAAAGGCTTGAAAAGCTGCAAGCTTTAAGAGAAGAAGGAAATGACCCTTTTGAAGTACTAAACTACAGGAGGACTCATACTTCAAAAGAAGTTAAAGAACATTATGATGAACTTGAAGGAAAAAATGTTAAGGTAGCAGGAAGACTTATGTCAAAGAGAATGCATGGAAAAGCAGGCTTTTCTGATGTTCAGGATAGATATGGGAAAATTCAACTTTATGTAAGAATAGATGACGTTGGAGAGGAAAAACTAAAATCTTTCAAGGCCCTTGACCTTGGAGATATTATAGGGGTAGAAGGCAGGGTATTTAAGACAAAGACTGGAGAAATATCACTTCATGTTGTAGACTATGAGCTTTTATGCAAATCTTTAAGGCCTCTTCCAGAAAAATGGCATGGACTTAAGGACCCAGATTTAAGATATAGACAAAGATATGTTGATTTAATTGTTAATCCTGATGTAAGAGATACCTTTATTAAAAGAACACAAATTATAAAGGCTATTAGAAGATTTTTAGATGAAAGAGATTACATAGAGGTTGAGACACCGGTTTTATCGCCTATTGCCAGTGGTGCAGCTGCAAGACCTTTTAATACTCACAGTAATGCTCTTGATATTGACCTTCATCTTAGAATAGCTACTGAACTTTATTTAAAAAGATTAATAGTAGGCGGCTTTGAAAAGGTTTATGAATTGGGGAAAGACTTTAGAAATGAAGGTATAGATATAAGGCATAATCCTGAGTTTACGATGATTGAACTTTATGAAGCTTATGCCGATTATACAGATATGATGAAGATTACAGAAGAAATGATTGCCTATGCCTGTGAGGAGGTATTAGGTACAACTGCAGTTAATTATCAAGGAACTGAAATTGACTTTAAGCCGCCATGGAGAAGAATAACTATGGTGGATGCAGTTAAAGAATATGCTAAGGTTGATTTTGATAAGATAGAATCAGATGAGGAAGCAAGGAAAGTAGCAGTAGAACTTAAACTTGAAGGTGGACTTAAAAAGAATCTTAGCGATTGCACAAAGGGAGATATATTAAGTGCTGTTTTTGAAGCTTATGCAGAAGAAAATTTGATTCAACCTACCTTTGTAATGGATTATCCTGTGGAGATTTCACCTCTTGCTAAAAAGAAAAAGGATAAGCCAGGGTTTACAGAAAGATTTGAAGCCTTTGTATATGCAAGAGAAATCGCCAATGCGTACTCTGAGTTAAATGACCCTATTGATCAAAAGGAAAGATTTATGCAGCAAATGAAGGAAAGAGAGCTTGGGGACGATGAGGCATATGTGATGGATGATGATTTTGTAGATGCTCTTGAAATTGGTATGCCGCCAACTGGCGGACTTGGAATAGGCATTGATAGAATTGTAATGTTCCTTACAAATGCATATTCTATAAGGGATGTCATATTATTTCCAACAATGAAGCCAACGAAGTAAATCAAATGGCCCTGAATTTTTCAGGGCCTAATTTTTTTTACCCACAATTCATAATTTAGATTTAACACACCGCTGCGATAAGGACATCTAAATGCTCACTCTATGTTCATTCCATATATTTTTCTTATCTCCGCTGTAATTATTCATTAATGATTTTAAATT
>DHEX01000089.1:0-1674 GCA_002400085.1 Clostridiaceae bacterium UBA4839
ATAATTATTCCAGTCAATATGTGCTTGATAATATGAAAATCATAAAAAACTTAAACGGAATAAAAAATATAAACCCCAAAATATTAATTGCCTCGCCATCAAATAGCACTATTAATATTGCCAATTACTTTTTAGAAAGTTTAGGCTGTAAAATTGTAAATGATTATAGTTTAATATCCAAAAATAGCGAACAAAATATCAATGAAATTAAAAAAAGGGTGATGGGCGGTTCATATTTTATGGGAGTTATTATTGAGGAAAATGGTGAAAATCTGATGCTTATAGATAAAAGCGGAAGATTGATTGATAAGGATAAATACTTATTCCTTTCATCTATAGTCCTTTTGAGAAGTGGAATTAAAAAATTAATTATCCCCTATACAGCTACTTCTCTAATTGATAAATACGCATCTGGTTATGATGCAAGAGTTATTAGAACAAAATCAAATACATCGGATTTAATGAATGAAATTTTAAATTCAAATGAAAATTCAACTCCTTTGCAGTATATTTTGTGTTTTGATGCCATATTAGCTGCAGCAAAAATTATAGATTTTCTTATAGAAGAATCTATAAATTTAAGCAATATTGTAGATGAAATACCTGCTTACTATTTGAAGAAGCATACTTTAAACTGCAGCTATGAAAATATGGGCAATATAATAAGACAAATAGTTGAAGCTAAAAAAGGAGATAATATAGAACTTTTTGAGGGGATAAAATTAAATTCCGAAAAAGGCTGGGCGCTTATTCTTCCTGATAATGAAAAACCTGTATTTAATATATACTCTGAGGGCAATACTCAAGAGTTTGCGGATGAGATTTCATCAAATATAACAGAAGAGATCTCAAAATTAATGAAAAACATAGAAAACAAAAAATAACCTTACGGCTAAAGTTGGGCGCCAAAAATTTACAAACAAGGAGGTAAAATATGGATGTATTTTTAATCCTTTTACCTGTTCTGCTATTAATCTTTATTGTTTTTGTTATAAGCATTAAAAAAGCTCCTTCTGTAATAATAAATGATGCAATATTAAACCATGAAGAGCTTAAAAGCCATGCTGTTTATACAGCTAAAATTCATAAAATCACCTATAAAAATATCAGAACAAACATTTTAGCCAAAAGGTTAAAGGATAATTATAATTATATATTAAAAGTTTACAGCATTCAAAATGAGCTTTCAAAAAAAAATACAGCCTTATGTCCGGGTTCAGAATGGTTATTGGATAATTTCTATATAATTGAAGAGGAAATTAAGTCTATACAGCAAAGTTTTAATAAAAAGTCTTTTAAAGACCTTCCAGTATTAAAGGATGAATATTTAAAAAAATATCCAAGAGTATTTTTTGTTGCATTAGAGCTTGTCTCACATACAGATGGAAGAATAGATAAGGACTTGTTATCAGATTTCTTAAATAATTATCAGTCAATCAATACGCTGTCAATTTCAGAAATCTGGTCTATGCAAATAATGGTTAAAATTGCTCTAGTAGAAAAGATTAGGTTTATATGTGAAAAGATAAATACTACCCAATCAGAATGGGAAGAAGCTGAAAGCTTAAAAAATCTTGATTCAGAGAAGATATTAAATATTTTAAAGAAAAAGTTTGAGGATAAAAATCATTTGTCGCCTGCATATATTGAGCATCTTATGGCAGTTTTAAGAAA
>DHEX01000089.1:1699-14050 GCA_002400085.1 Clostridiaceae bacterium UBA4839
AACTGTATATCAAGCTTAAGATTGATTTCTTCTTGGGATTGGAAGGAACTCTTTGAAAACCTTTCAAGTGTGGAAAAAATTCTTATACAGGATCCATCAAATATTTATATTTATCAGGATTTTGAAACAAAAAATCATTACAGAAAGGAGCTTCAAAAGCTTTCAAAAAAATATGGAGTATCTGAAACTTATGCTGCTCTTAAAAGCCTTGAATGTGCCAAAAAAAATGCGGAGGATAACAGTGGGTATCCTTCTAACCATGTTGGCTATTATATTTACGGCAGAGGAAAGCACATTTTAGTAAATAAAATAACAGGGAAAAAGCAAAAAGAAAACTTTACCCCACCGTTGTTTTATTACATTTATCCTATATTAATTTTATCTTTTTTAATCTCCTATTTTTTATCATTATATATTTATAATGTTGAAGGAAAAACTGTTTATGCAGTATTAACGTTTATCTTTGCCTTTATTCCTGCAGCAGATGTTTCTATATCAATAATCAACAACATAGCTTTAAAAATAACTCCTCCAGATTTTTTGCCTAAATTGGAATTAAAGGATGGGATACCTTCTAACTGTGCATCAATTATAATATTCCCAACTGTTCTTCCTGATGACAAAAGATTAGAGGAACTCTTATACCAGCTTGAAATTACCTATCTTTCCAATCGTGAAAAAAATTTATATTTTGCTATTGTTGGAGATTTTAAAGATGATAATGATAAATTTAATGCGGCAGATGGTGAAATTATTGAAAAGGGGCTTGAAATAATTAAAAAGCTCAATAATAAATATGCTGAAAATGAAGATATTTTTTATTTATTTATAAGAGAAAGAAAATATAATGAGAGCAATAGCAAATGGATGGGATGGGAAAAAAAGCGCGGGGCTATAATTGAATTTAATAATCTTATAAGGGGACTGTCCAATACCTCCTTTACTACTGTTTCAGGGAGTATTGCACCCCTGCTAAAAGTAAAATATGTGATTACATTAGATGCAGATACTGTTCTTCCTATTGGTGAAGCAAAACAGCTTGTTGGTACAATATCCCACCCACTAAACGCTGCTCATTATGATAAAAATAAGGGTATCGTGACGGAAGGATATGGCATCATTCAGCCAAGAGTCAGCATAAGTTTAATAAGTTCAAATAAAACTCTCTTTGCCAGAATATTTGGCGGGGAAGGAGGAATTGATACATACTCCGCTGCTATATCTGATATATATCAGGATATTTTCAAAGAAGGTATTTTTACTGGAAAGGGTATTTATGATGTAGATATATTTAGAACCTGTTTAAATGAATCAATACCTGAAAACTCAATATTAAGCCACGATCTCCTTGAAGGATGTTTTGTCCGTGCAGGTCTTGCTACTGATATGGAGTTTATTGATAGCTTTCCAGAGAAATATGGCTCTTATACTCAAAGGCTTCACAGATGGGTAAGAGGCGATTGGCAGCTGATAAGATGGCTTTTCCCCTATGTTTATAACCAAAACAATGAAAGGGTTAAAAACCCGCTGACCTCGCTGTCAAGGTGGAAAATACTTGATAATTTAAGAAGAAGTATGGTGCCGCTTAAAATTGCTTTATTAATTTTTTTTGGAACAGTTTTTTTATCTAAAGGACTGCTCATTCTTCTTATATTTTCAATAATAACTTTAGCTATGCCCGTATTTTTATATATACTAAATTATTTTTATTATAAAAGCTTTAAACTGCATAAGGGCAAAACCCATAGTAAAACTATATCAGGGCTAAAAGCCTCTTTATATAAGTTTATACTTGATTTTATTTTTTTACCCCACACATCATTTTTAATTTTAGATGCTGTAGTAAGAACTATATATAGAGTTTTTATATCCAAAAGGAAACTTCTTCAATGGGTTACAGCAGCTGAAGCTGAAAAAAATACTGAAAACAATTTGAAAAGTTATATTATAAACATGAAAGCTTGTTTTATATATTCAATCTTTTTAGTAATGCTTACTTATTTTTTCAGCCCTCAAAATTTGTGGTATGCAGCTATACTCTCTGTTTTATTTTCTATATCCCCATTAGCTGCATATAAAATAAGCACACCCTATGAAAATAAGAAAGAAATTTTAACTCCTGAAGATATTAAGCTCATTAGGAGAGTAGGCAGAAAAACTTGGAACTTCTATGAGGATTTTTCTACTGAGGAAGAAAACTATCTTCCTATAGATAATTTTCAATTAAAGCCCGTAGAAAAAGTTGCGCATAGAACTTCACCGACCAATATAGGCTTTTTAATAATGTCAACTTTATGTGCCAGGGATTTAGGTTATATAACATTATCACAAGCTGCTGAAAGGATAAAAAATACCCTGTCAACAATTGATAAGCTTGAAAAATGGAATGGCCATTTGTATAACTGGTATGATACCAGAAATCTTTCTATTTTAAGGCCAAAATATATTTCTACAGTTGACAGTGGAAATTTTGCAGCTTATTTAATAACTGCAGCAATGTCTTTCAAAGAATATATAAGCACTCCTATGCTGAGAATGAAAGATGTGCTTGGTCTTGAAGATACAATAGGCATATGCAGCAAGCATAATAAGGATGATAAATTAAAATGGGTTAAGCAGGAGAAAAAATTAAATTCTTATGACTGGTATGAGTTCTTATTATATCTTAATGGCACAATAAAAGTTTCATCTAAAGATGATAAAAGATTGGTTGATATGATTTCATCACAGATCAATGAACTAACTAATTATTTTCCTAAAATAATGTGGGATAGAAAAGAAAATGATCTTTTTAAAGGCTTACCCCAATTTAAAGCTATAAGAGAGGGTTTAAATTCTATTGCAAGTAATCCATCACCTATTTATATGTCTAAGGCTTATAAGGAAATTATTTGTAAAATTGATGAGCTTTTAAGTGAGGAGCAAAATATATATCTTATTTCTTTAAAAAATAATATTATAAAATGCCTTAATAATGTTGATGTTCTTATAGAAGATATAAAAGAGCTATGTGAAAGGATGGAGTCAATAGTAAAAAATACGAATTTTTCTGTACTTTATGATAGCAAAAGAAATTTATTTTCTATAGGATACAACATTGATGCTGACAGGCTGACAAATTCTTACTATGATCTTCTTGCATCAGAAGCAAGGATCACAAGTTTCATAGCTGCATCCTTTAGAGAGATACCGCCTTCTCATTGGTTTAAACTTGGAAGGTCAATTGTGCTCATAGATGGGTATGAAAGCCTTGTATCTTGGAGCGGGACTATGTTTGAATATTTTATGCCTGCACTGGTTATGAAAAACTTTCATGGTACCCTCCTTGATGAAACCTATAAAACAGTAATAGAGTCACAGATGAAGTATGGGAAAATGCGTGGGCTCCCTTGGGGAACTTCTGAATCTGGCTACTATACCTTTGATTTGCTTCTTAATTACCAATATAAAGCTTTTGGAGTTCCTGATTTAGGTTTGAAGCGCGGGCTTATAAATGATATGGTAGTTTCCCCCTATTCAGTAATGTTAGCCCTACCCTTTTCACCTGAAAACTCAATTGAAAATTTAAAATCCCTTTCACAGTTTGGTATTGAGGGAAAATATGGATTTTATGAAGCAATTGATTTTACTCCTGAAAGGCTGACCTATGACAACAATTATGCTTTGGTTGAAAGTTTTATGGCCCACCATCAGGGCATGATTCTTTCTTCTATTAATAATTTTATCAACGATGATATATTGGTTAAAAGGTTTCATTCATACCCTCAAATTAAAGCTGGGGAACTTATGCTTCAAGAAAAAATTCCAAGCAGAATATTGATTACAAAGGAGCACAAGGAAACTGTAGAGCCCTTTATAAAGCCAAATAATTTGCCTGTTTCTATTACTAGGCGCTGCGGGATGAATTTAAGTTTCCCTGTATGCCATATACTTTCAAATGGAAAGTACAATATACTTTTAACTAACAGCGGAACAGGCTACAGCAGGGAAGAAGACGTTGATATATCAAGATGGAAATCTCAATCGCCATGCGGAACATTTTTCCTTTTCAGAAACGTTGAATCTATGAAAATATGGTCGGCTTCCTATGAACCATTAAAGATAAAGCCAGATTTTTATGAAGTTAAATTTTCACAGGATAAAGCTGAGTTTAAAAGGAAGGATGAATTCATAGAAACTGATATGGAAATTTGTGTTTCCCCCGAAGACGACTGCGAAATAAGAAAAATCACATTAATAAATCATGGTGATAGTGATGCTTTAGTTGAATGCACAAGCTTTATTGAAACAGCTTTAATTGAGCATAAAGCTGATACAGCTCACCCTGCATTTAACAACCTTTTTATTATGACAGAAAAGGTAGATGATTATAATGCACTTTTAGCTTGGAGAAGAAAACGAAGCATAGATTCAGAGGAAATATATTGCTTCCACTCTCTTACTGTAGCTGGAGAAACAGCTGGTGCCATAGAATATGAAACTGACCGTTTTAAATTTATAGGAAGAGGAAGGGATATACAAAATCCAGAAATTTTAAATAAACCTCTCACTCAAACAACCGGTGCTGTTCTTGATCCTGTTCTATCTTTAAGACAAACTGTAAAAATAGCTCAAAATAAATCAGCTGTGCTTATTTTTACTACAGGGACTGCAAGTTCAAAAGAAAAAGCTCTTGCAATGGCTGCAAAGTACAGCGATATGTCAAATATAGTAAGAACTTATGAACTTGCCTATATCAGAAGTCAAATGGAGATAAAATATCTTAATCTTTCAAGCAATGAAATTGAGCAATTTGACAGCATTATTCCTCATATTTTATTTATAAGCCCTGCTAAGAAAAAATATGAAAAGTATATTATAGAAAATAAAAATGGTCAGCCTAACCTTTGGGCCTTTGGAATATCGGGAGATTTACCCATCTTGCTTGTAACTATAAGGGACTGCGACAGCATTGATACAGTTAAACTTATGATTAAAGCTTATGAATATTTTAAAATCAAAGGCTTAAAAATTGATCTTGTTATATTAGATGAGGAGGAAGGAGGCTACCTGCAGCCCCTTCAAGATTTAATAAAGGATGCTGTTTTATCAAGCAATGCAAGGGATGTGCTTAATAGCTACGGCGGTATATATATTAAAAATATATCCTCTATGTCAAAAGAAGATATAACCCTTCTTTATGCTTGTGCAAATTTAATTATTAAAGCTGATGTTGGCAGCATTATTTCTCAATTAAAATATAAAGAAGCTTCTTTTGAATTTAAATATGAAGAAAATTTAAATTCAAATATTGTTTGTAATTATGATGATTTACCTGTTAATCTTGAATATTTTAACGGGTATGGCGGTTTTGATATCGATGAACAAACTTATGTTATAAGGCTTAATGAATATAATAATACCCCTATGCCCTGGAGCAATATAATTGGAAATGAAAACTTTGGAACCTTAGTAACTGAATTAGGGTTTGGATATACTTGGTCTGAAAACAGCAGAGAAAACAAACTAACTCCTTGGTCAAATGACCCTGTCTCAGATCCACAAGGGGAAGTAATTTATATTATGGATCCTGAAACGCAAAATTTAATTTCTGTAACCCCTTCTCCAATAAGGGACAGCGGATTATATACAATAAAACATGGCTTGGGATATTCAAAATATATTCATTCTGCACTGAATATAAGCTATGAGGGGACAGTTTTTGTGCCATTAGATGATAATATAAAAATAACTTTATTAAAATTAAAAAACCTAACCAATACATCAAGAAAACTTTATTTATATTATTATATAAACCCTGCATTAGGTGTTCATAGAGAGGTATCAACCCATCATATAGTTACAGAATTTAATAAGGAAAGTGATACCATCTTAGCTTTAAATTCTTATAATACAGATTTTTTAGGCAGAGCTGCATTTGTTAGCTCTGGTCAAAATATTTCTGAATTTACTTGTGATGAGGATGAATTTATAGGCATTAACAGAAGTTTAAAAAACCCAAGGGGGATAAGAGAAAATAAATTACTAAACCGCTGCGGCGGCGGATTAAATCCCTGCATAGCTGTTAAGATTTTAGTAGACTTAAAAGAAAATGAAGAAAAAGAAATAGTTTTCTTGCTGGGTCAGGGAAAAGATAAGGATGATGCTTTAAGTTTAGCTCAAAAATACAAAAATATATATGAATGTAAAGCTGCTTTTGAAAAAGTAAGTAACTATTGGAAAAATGAATTTAATAAGGTTATAGTGAATACTCCTGATAAAAGTATGGATATAATGCTTAATAGTAATTTATTGTATCAATCTCTTGTTTGCAGAGTTTGGGCAAGAACAGCTTTTTATCAATGCGGAGGTGCCTTTGGTTTTAGGGATCAGCTTCAAGATGTTATAAGCCTTCTTTATTCAAACCCTGAAATTGCAAGGAAGCAAATATTAGTTCATGCACAGCATCAATTTTGTGAAGGGGATGTACAGCATTGGTGGCATCCTGGGTGCAGCGATAAAGGAATTAGAACAAAGTTCTCAGATGATTTGCTGTGGCTTCCTTATACTGTGTTTGAATATATTGATAAAACAGGTGATTTTGGTATCCTTAATGAATCTGCCTGTTATCTTGAAGATTCGCCTTTGGGTGATGGTGAAAATGAAAGATATGGGGCAGCCAAAAGGTCAGATAAATGTTCTTCAATCTATGTTCATTGTACTAAAGCCATAGATTATGCTTTAAAGTTTGGGGAACATGGAATACCTTTAATGGGCTCTGGGGACTGGAATGACGGCATGAATACTGTGGGAAATAAGGGAAAGGGTGAAAGTATATGGCTTGGATGGTTTTTATATGACATATTAAATAAATTCACTAATATATGTGAAAAATTAAATGATAAAGATCATGCTGATGCCTATGCAGAAAATGCAGAAAAAATCAAGGATTCTATTGAGAAATACGGCTGGGACGGAAAATGGTATCTTAGGGCATATTTTGATGATGGAACACCCCTTGGCTCCTCATCAAATTCTGAATGTATGATTGATTCTATTTCACAAACATGGTCAATATTGTCAAAAGGCGGAAGTGAAGAAAGGGTTAAGCTATCAATGAAAGCTGTTGAAGATTATCTTATTAAAAAGGATGACGGCATGATACTTCTTTTCACTCCACCCTTTGATAAAGGTGATTTAAATCCGGGCTATATTAAAGGCTATTTGCCAGGCGTAAGAGAAAATGGGGGCCAGTATACTCATGCTGCTGCTTGGGTTATATATGCACTTTGCTTACTGAAGCAGGAAGAAAAAGCCTATGAATTTTTTAGTTTAATCAACCCTATTAACCATGCGAGGACACCTATGGAATGTGCAAGATATAAAGTTGAGCCCTATGTTATGGCTGCTGATATTTATTATGCAAATTCCCATGTGGGTCGTGGCGGATGGACTTGGTACACAGGCTCTGCAAGCTGGGTATATAGAGCTGGTTTAGAGGGCATCCTTGGATTTAAAAAGCACGGAGATACCCTTACTATAGAACCATGTGTTCCAAAAAGCTGGCATGGTTACACCATTGATTACACTTATAAATCTTCAAAGTATCATATTGAAGTTGTAAGAGAATCAAGTTGTGATAACATCACCCTTCAAACTTTTGTTGACGACATGCTGATGCCTGACAATATAATTCACCTTAATGACGATAATTTAACGCATAATGTCAAGATAATTATTTAAGGATATGAACGCCCTAATCCGGCGTTCATATCCTTAAAATTTGTTCAAATATAGAATATCATTCTACCCTACATATAATTCTCAACCATAAAAAATATTAATTCACTTTATATAAATCAATATTTACTATATAATATTAGTATTGTTTTTCGTGCATTATTTTGACTAAAGGTTGGGAGTGAATATTTTGTCAAAGAATGATAAGGTATTAAAAAACACAGGGATATATGGAATAGTTTCCGTTCTGCAAAAGGCAATACAGTTTTTTTTGCTGCCCGTTTATACAGCCTATCTTACTCCAAAGGATTTTGGTATCACTGGAGTTGTGGGCTCAGTTGTAAGCTTTCTTTCGATTTTTTATGTACTTTCATTAAATGGAGCAGTAACAAAATTTTATTATGATTATAAAGATGATAAAGAAAAGGTAAAGGAATTGTGGGGAACCATATTTCTTTTTGTTTTAATAAATAGCCTTGCACTAACTTCTATTTTTACCGTTTTTCACAAATATTTACTTGACCCATTTGCTAAAGGAGTTAGTTTTTATCCCTATTTACTTTTAGGGCTTATATCTGTAACATTGAATCCCTGTTACAGTATATTTCAGTCTACTCTTCAAGCAAGGCAGATAGGAAAAAAGTTTGGTCTTAACAATTTTTTATATTTTTTAGTCAACCTTTCCCTTACGCTATTATTTGTTGTAGGTTTTAAATTAAAAGCTGCTGGCATACTTTTAGCATTAGCTATAACTGATATAATATTTTTTATATATACATTGATAGACTTTACACCTACTATCAAGCTAAAGATAAACAAGCCCATACTTAAAAAGTCTTTGGATTATTCCCTGCCCCTGCTTCCACATTCTCTTTCCGGCTGGATACTTGCAATGCTTGACAGGTTATTTTTAAATAATATGAAGTCCACTACTGATGTTGGTATATATAATACTGGATTTCAATTTGCAAACATTGTAAATATACTTACTACTGCTGTAAATCAAGCATTTGTTCCCTGGTTTTTCGAAAACGCTAAAGAAGGAAAAGAGGGAAAGCGAAGGATTATAAAATTTGCAGAGTACTTATCCATTGTATTTGCATTCGTTGCTTTGATTTTATCACTGTTTGGCAAGGAAGTTCTTACACTAATGACATCAAATAAGGACTTTGTAGAAGGATGGAAGGTAATACCTTTTTTGAGCTTTGCTTATGCTTTTAATGGTCTTTATTATTTCTTTGTAAGCCCATTATTTTACAATAGCAAAGGAACTCGTAAAATCCCAGCAGTAACATTATCCAATGCTGGTTTAAATGCCTTATTAAATGCACTCTTTATCCCTAAATACGGCATAATAGGTGCTGCTGTAGCAAGCTTAATATCAATGATAACCTGCAGTATGTTTATTTTAATAGTTTCAAATAAAATAGAACCAATAGGTTACCATTGGAAAACCATGTACGCTTATACCTTTGCTTTCTTTGGATTATCCCTTGTTAACTTTTTATATCCTTATACAACTCCGATAAATTTATTTATTATTAAACTTTTAATTACATTCCTCGTAATGCTTATGATATATTTAACTCATAAAAGAGATTTCAAATATTATACAAAATTAGCATTTAGCAAAATCAAAAAATAATACTGAAACTTAAGAGGTGTTTCATATGGATGCTGTGAAATTTTATGGAAATTTAATTAAAAATAATATAGATAAAAATAATCCAAGCAAATCCTTAAATTTAATAAAAACAGGGCTTAAGTTTACAAGTGAAAAACTTAAACTATCTCCAGTAAAAGCTTATCCTCCTTCCCTTCAGTATTTAGATAAGCTTTGTGTTGATTTATTATATGATCCAATAAGATACCCTGAAAATTCATGCTGGGTGAACTTATTTGCGCCATCTGAAATTATTCATGCCTTTGGAATTTATCCACTTTTTATTGAAGCTTTTTCCTCATTTTTAACAGGATTTAAATGTGAAGATTTTTTCATTGATAAAGCTGAAGAATGTGGAATATCAAATACTCTTTGCAGTTACCACAGAGGGTTTTTAGGTGCCGGAAGTAAGAATATGCTGCCAAAGCCAAGATTTGCAGTTACCTCCTCCATAGCTTGTGATGGTAACATCAATACTTTTAGATATCTATCTGCTAAATATGATGTACCTTGCTATGTAATAGATATACCTTATAACTATAATGAGGAAAGTATAAGCTATGTAGAGCAGCAGTTAGAAGAAATGATTGAAATGATTGAAGATGTGCTTGGCAAAAAACTTGATGAGGATAGGCTCAGGGAAGTAATACAAAATGAAAACAAAACGAGGACATATATGAATACTTATTTGGAATGTCTAACAGATAAATATTTTCCAAATACATTAACTCTTGAAATGTACAAGCTTTTTGCAACTCATGTTTTTATGGGAAGAACTGAAACTATGAAATTTTATCAAATGCTTGCTGAAGATATAAAAAATTATCCTGATATTGAGAAGGATACAAATGTAAAAAGAATATTTTGGGTTCATCTAATACCCTTTTATCAAAAAACCTTAAGGGAATATTTTAATTTAAGTAAAAAGTACCAGCTCCTGGGTATAGATATAAACTTTGACTATATGGGATACTTGGATGAAAAAAATCCCCTTGAGTCCATCGCAAAAAAAATGCTTTTAAACTGTTATAATGGAAAATTTGAAAGGAAAATAGATAATGTTGTTAATATGGTAAAATATTTAAATGCAGATGCAGTAATTGATTTTCATCACTTTGGATGTAAGCAGTCAAGCGGTGGCTCGGCACTTTTAAAAGAAGCTATGCAAAAAAATAATATTCCTTATCTTTCTATTGATGGTGATGGGGTAGATAGACGAGGAACTCAAGATGGTCAAATTAGAACAAGACTTGAAGCTTTTTTTGAAATGATTAATAATGGAGGAAATTAAAAAATGATAGGATACATATGTAAATATACACCAATAGAAATAATTAAGAGTTTTGATAAAGACATTGAAAGAATAGATCCATCATTTTCAAACTTTGAATTGGCAGATTCATTAAGTCACCCTAATTTATGCTCATATTCAAAAGCAGTTCTTGAAGAATGTTTTAGCGGTAAATATGAAGGGATTATACTTACAAGCTGCTGTGACAGTATAAGAAGGCTTTATGATATATTGCTTAAGAAGAGTGATATGAAATTTATTTATATGATAGACCTTCCAAGAAAGAAAAACTCCTCTTCAATAAGCTTATATGGAAATGAAATTAAAAAACTTATATCCTACTGCGAGCAGCACTTAAATAAGCAATTTGATAGGGAAAAGTTTTTAAGTATATTAAAAAATACTGATGATACTTCTAATACTACAGATAACAGCCAAATTAATCTTTTAGTTGCAGGTGCACGTTTAAAAGATTCAACTGCGTCTTTAATAAATTCCTATGGTGGAAACATAAAATATAATCTTACCTGTACAAATGAACACAGATCTTTTGATTTTGACTTCAAAGCTAATAATTATTTAAACAGCTATGCAAAAAAGCTTTTGCAAAATCAATATTCCTGCATGCGAATGGCTGATATATCTGATAGAGCTGAAATTTTTGGAAAAGAATCCAAAAAAGTAGATGGCGTATTGTACCATACAGTAAAGTTTTGTGATTTTTACTCCTATGATTATGCTTCAATTAATAAAAAATTAAATGTCCCAATATTAAAAATTGAAACGGATTATTCAAAGCAAAGTGAAGGTCAAATAAAAACAAGAATTGAAGCTTTTATAGAATCCATTAAAAAGTCAAAGCATATAGATGATGAAAATAGTGTAGATAGTCAAGTGCATGATAAAAAAACTATTACTGCTGGAATAGACAGCGGTTCACTTTCTACAAATGTTGTTATTATTGATGATGAATATAAAATATTGTCCTATTCCATTATAAAAACAGGTGCAAAGAGTATAGAAAGTGCAAAAAAAGCATTTAAAGAGGCAATAGATAGTGCTAATCTTTCTGAAAATGATATTGACTATATAGTTTCGACAGGATATGGAAGGGCTTTTATACCTTTTTCAAATAAGCATATAACTGAAATCACCTGCCATGCTAAAGGAGCACATTTTTTAAATAAAAATGTACATACAATTATAGATATAGGAGGACAGGATAGTAAGGTTATTAAGCTTGATGAAAATGGAAATGTAATAGATTTTGCTATGAATGATAAATGTGCTGCAGGAACTGGAAGGTTCTTAGAAATGATGGCAAAAACGTTGGAAATACCCTTAGAATCCATGGGAAATGAGTCAATGAAGTGGAAAGAGGAAATTACGATTACCAGCATGTGCACTGTTTTTGCCGAATCTGAAGTAGTATCTTTAATTGCTCAAAATAAGGAAAGGGCTGATATAATAATGGGATTAAACAATTCCATTGCATCAAGAACCATGTCCTTATTAAATAGAATAGAAAGTCATGAAGATTATATGATGTCTGGCGGCGTAGCTAAAAATGTAGGGGTTGTATATGCTATTGAAAAAAAATTAGGCAAAAAGATATTTATCCCTGATGAGCCACAAATTGTAGGAGCATTAGGTGCAGCAATCATAGCTCTTGAAAGTA
>DHEX01000073.1 GCA_002400085.1 Clostridiaceae bacterium UBA4839
ATGTCAACACTATAGATCCTAATTTCTTTAATTCGTAGTTTAGATTTAATATCGCTGCAATAAGAATAAATGCTGCAATTTGTAGTTTAGATTTAATCTGCCGCTGCGATAAGAAAAATATATTCCATTCACTTTACTGTTTGCAAAGATGTTCTAAGGATTAGATACTAATTTTATAGGGAACGCAAAAACGTTCCCTAATTTAAAAATATTAATTTTAATGATAATCATTTAAGATCCGCTGCAATCATTTTAGCAATTATTTTAACTGTATTAAGAGCTTCACTCATAGTATTAAAATTTGAACCTACTTCTAATAAAATCATTTTTCCAAATAAATCCTGATTATAAACTGCATCAGCGCACTGTATTCCCCTGCTGAATCCCGGGTACATATCTTGAAGGGCTGCATGATATTTCTGAGCTACTGAAAGATTTATTTTAAGATTTGGATTTCGGTTTCCAACAACAAATAATACTCTTGCATAGCTTTCATTATTTATTATAGCAGTAAATCTATTTTTAGGCACACTATCCTTATGTAAATCAGTTCCATCCCTGTGTAAATCAATTACTAATTTAATACTTGGATATTTTTTTAAATATTCTTGAATTGTTGGTCTTGCTTTTGCATATCCTCCTTCTCTTCTAGGAAAATCATGAACAGTTGTATCATGGATGCAGGATATACTATATTTGTTTTCAAGCTCACTTTTTAACTGTTCTCCAACCGTGCAAATGCCTTCCCCATAATTACCTTTATTTATTTCATTATAATCAATATAATTTTTCTTTTCCTCCTCGTTGGGATTATATGCTTCAGTAGTATGAGTGTGAAAAATAAAAACTATTGGTTTAGATGAATCTACATTTTTAGGTTTTTCATTAACACTACTATTTACAGCTTTATTATCAGGTACAACATTAACTGCTTTTTCATTATCCTCTGTTTTGCTGCTTGCTACTTTAGTACCTTCATTAACAGTTTCCTTTTCATTTGTGGTAATTATAATAGGTTCATCCTCTTTTGTCATAATAGATGAAATATCTATTAAACTTAATCCTGGAATCTGAGATGCTATATAAGACTTTGGATTGCATAAATCTATATTAGTTAAATATTTAAGAATTAACGGGAATAAATCCTGTTTATCCTCATCTTCAAATTCAAATTCATCTGTAATAACTTTAAATGGAGGCAGGGCCTTGCCAATTACCTCCTGATAAAAATTAATTCTCATATAATTTTTATCTGCAACTTCGCTTACAGGTTTAAGTATTGGTATAAATAGCTTGATTATAATAAATATTCCCACTATAAATAATATTAATTTAATAAATTCCTCTCTTACAGTAACCTCTTTCAAAGCCCTCATCTCCTGTTCATTTAATTATTTATAATTAAATATCTTAAATAGTATATGAGGGCTATTGCTTTTTTAATACTAATTAAATATTAGTGAATATACCTGTTAATGTCTTTTAATTCAACAGCAGGATGTAGTGCAATATTGATACCATTGGCAATAACTTTTGATACATCATCAATAAGTGCATCAATTTCTTTTGGGGTAACAACAAGGTTGCCTACATAAGGATTTAAAACTTCCTTTATCATTGAATATTTTTCTTCCTTATCCACACTTTTTAGCATATTATAAAAATCTTTATTATTTTTTGTTTGATTTATTAAACTATCTATCATTAAATCCATTGTATCATTTGCCATTGTTGCTGCGTCAACAACTGTAGGCACGCCAATTGCAATGACCGGCACTCCCATAGATTCTTTAGATAATTCCATTCTCCTGTTGCCTACACCTGATCCTGGTGCAATTCCTGTATCACCCAATTGAAAAGTAGTCATAACTCTATCAAGCTTTCTTGAGGATAAAGCATCAATTACAATTAAAACATCCGGTTTGATTTTTGAAACTACACCTTGAACAATCTCAGCCGTTTCAATTCCTGTAATACCTAAAACCCCTGGTGATATGGCACATACCGGATTTATCCCTTCTTCTAATTCATCAGGCATATATTTTTTTAAATGTCTCGTTATCATCAATTTTGATACTACCTTTGGCCCTAATGAATCTGGTGTAACATTCCAATTCCCAAGTCCTACTACCATAGCTGTTTTATCTTTATCAAGCTGTGTTATTTTTGATAATTGTACAGCAAAAATTTTACTCAAAGAGTCCTGAAAATCTGCATCATATTCCTTCATTTGCGGTGCTTCAATAGTAATATATGTACCAACAGGTTTGCCAATAATCATAGCTCCATCTTTGGAAACTACCTTTACAGTTGTAACTTTAATATCAAAATCGTTTTCATCAACATAAACCTCTACTCCAGGAACTTCACAATTATTTTCCTTTTTATATATTTCTCTATTTTCAATTGCAAGATCTGTTCTAATATTAAACATAAAAAATCCCTCCAGACATAATTTAATATATATATTTCCCTTAATTTTTCTTTTATATGCTCTAGAGCATAAAACATTTGGCTTGAATGTATTTTTTTTTAGTGCTATAATAACTTTTGTTATATGTAGAACTCATTCGCAGGTTCCCCATCTGCGCGGTTTATTATAAAAAGAAGGAGGGAATACAATGGCAAATATTAAATCAGCAATTAAGAGAGTTAAAATAACTGAAGCTAAAACTTTAAAAAACAAAATGGTTAAAACACGTGTTAGAACCACAATAAAGAAATTTGAAACTGCAGTAAACAGTGGAAATCTTGATGAAGCAAAAAAATTATACCCAGAAACAACTCGTGTAATTGATCAAGCTGCATCAAAAGGAGTTATCCATAAGAATGCTGCTGCCAGACAAAAATCAAGACTTCAATTAAAATTAAATACTGCTTCGAAATAATAAAAAGTATTTAATCTTTACTTGAATATATAAAAAACACCCCAATGGGGTGTTTATTATTTACACAATTCTATTACAAGCATTTCAAGTGCCATATTAGGATTGCAGTTTCCTGTTTTTATATTCATATCTGTATTCAAGCAGCATCTAAGTGAATTAGCAATGCTTTTAATATCAAAATTTTTAGCTAAACTAATAAAATTTTGTACTTGAAAATCTGATTTGGTGTTTAAATACTTCTTAATATCATTAAAGCTCAGCCTTTTATCAAGGCATAATTTTGTTAAAAGAAGCATTCTAAATTGCCTTATAATCATTCCAAGTATTCTTAAATGATTTTCATTTTGATACAGCAAATTATCTAAAATAGACACAGCATTTTGAGCATCCTTTTTAGATATATAATCTACCATCTTAAAAATATTATCTTCAATCCCCTTATGAACTATCAAATCAATATCATGCTTTGTTATATTAGGCTCATCCATTTTATAAGCACATAACTTGTCAACCTCCAATTGTATTTCATATAATGAGTTTCCTGTCTTAGAAATTAAATAAGTTAAGTCAGCCCTGTTTATTGACTTGTTATTTTTCGAGAACATATTTAATACAGCTTTATTTAAGTCTTCACCTTTTAAATATTTATATTTAACAAGATAATGATTATTTTTTATAGTAATAATTAGTTTATTTTTTTCATTTTCTTCCCCATCAACTGATATAAGCAAAATCAACCCCTCAGGTTGTTTTTCACATAGCTCTAAAAGATAATTTTCAATTTCCGCATTTTCTTTATATCTCTTTTCAGCCTTTTCCCCTCCCTTACTTGAAGCTTTCTTTAATATATCCATATCTTTAATATATACTATTTTAAATGAAGTCATAAAAGGTAAAGTTTCGCACGCATCTTCAATTATTTCCTTATTAAGATTATGGCCATCAAGTGTTATATAGTTTAGCTCGTGAAAATTGCATATCATATTTTGAAAAAGTTCAATGCTTTTATCAATAAGATATTTCTCATTTCCGCAAACTAAAAATATACCTTTTGTAATATTGGAATTTATTATTTTATTTAATTCACTATAATTTGTTATCATCATTATCTCACCTGCTTTAATTTTTTAAAGATGTTATTTTAAAAATAAAAACAACATAATATAATTATATACTAATTATTCTTACCTTAAAAGAACGCTGTACTTATATCCATCAGAAATTACTGTTATATCACCATTTATATCTGTTCTATATACTGGTATATTTCTTTCATTTAAACTTTCAATTACCTTATAGGATGGATGACCAAAGCTATTTCTGCCAACAGATATTACTGCTGTTCCTATTTTAGAATTATCTATTGCAGATTGGCTAAATGAAGCATAAGATCCGTGATGGGATACCTTGTAAATATCAAATTCACCTGTGATCCTATCAAGAACGCTCTTTTCTGCATCTGATGTTAACAGCATATTAAAGTTCTTATAAGAAACTTCAAGAACCAGACAAATTTCATTTTCTGAATTATTACTTATAACTGAATTTTCAGGTGCTAAGATTTTAATTTGTATATCATTGATTTTCAAAGTATCTCCATATTTAATTTCATTAAAATTTTTATCCTTAGAGCTGCTGAAAGTATATAAGCTATCTATTTTAAGCTCATCCTCTATATATTTATACCCGCCGCAATGATCACTATGAAAATGAGTAATAATAAGCCCATCAATACTTCTATAACCGCATCGTCTAATATAAGGAACTACCTTATTTCTAGCAGCAGCATACCCTTCGAATTCAGGTCCTGTATCAATCAATATCCCATTCCTTCCAGGGGTTTCTATGAATATGCTATCCCCCTGCCCAACATTAATAAAATGAATTTTTAAATAAGGGGAATACTTAATTAATGAAATGCTCATTATTAAAACTAAAAATGAGTAGGTATATTTTTTTTGAATTGAAGACATTTTAATATCAAACACATCAAAAATTAATATCATTAAAATATAATAGGCTATTATAAACATAAAATGAGGTCTTCCTGGATACACCATTATATTGGCTTTATTAATAAATTTAATTAATTCCATAAACATCTTCCCAAGAAAAGCTGCAGGAAAAAGAAAATACTTTATGCTTGTAATTAAATATAAAAACGATAATGAAAAACCAATTACTGTAATAGCTGAAACCATAGGCCCTATAATAATATTTACCAGCACTGTTATAATTGAAAAAAAACCACTGATGTAAATAACAATTGGAAATGTCGCAGTAAAAGCTGATAGAGCAATTGCAGTATCCTCTTTTACCTTTTGATTTTTTATAGGAATAGCATCAGAAAATTTATGTTTAAATAAAATTAAACCTAGTACTGCCGTATAGGATAAAATAAATCCTAAGTTAAATACATAATAAGCATTATATAAAAGCATCATAAATGCAGAAACAAATATTATATTGATTTGTTCATAGGGTTTATTTATTGCTCTTGAGATTATATAAAGTGATATCATAATAAAAGCTCTTGTAATTGAAGGCTCAAACCCGCTTAAAAAAGTATATAAAAAACATATAATAAAGCATAATAAGTATCTGAGTTTTGCTGATGTTTTTATCAAAGCTCTTCTAATAAAATAATATATTATTCCAATATTAAATCCTGAAACTGCAAGAATATGAGATATGCCTAACTCTCTAAAAATATCTTCGTTTTCAGTCTCATTATTATATCCAAATACAAGCCCTGATATAAAGCCTCCTCCTTCCTCGTCAATATTTAAATAGCCGTTAATAATTTTATATTTTATTTTTGTAGGAATCATCCGAAGTGATTTGGGGGAATTTATATTTATATTTTTATCTGACAAGCTTATAATTCCATTTATTCCTTTAGAATAAAGAAACCTTTCACTATTTCTTTGGTTTTCCCTAATAACTCCTGAAAATTTAATATAATCTCCTGGCTTTATATCCCTTTGTGAATATAAGTATATCTTCAATTTGTAATTTTCTTTATAATTTTTTAAAATTAAAACATTGTTATTTTTTTCAACAATATACCCTTCATATTCATTTTTACTTTTTAAAAATTCGTATTTACTGTTAAAATTAAAATAATTTGCTTTAGCACATAGGGCACCCAAAACACTAAAAATACAGCAAAATAAAATTGTATAATACAGTTTCTTTCTATATAAAATTAAAAATAGTGCAGCTTCTGCTGCACATAATAAATAGAAATTTCCTGCAAAATATGAAACAATACCAGCAATAAAGAACGGAAAGAGCTTTAATAATGGATATCTCATTTAAATATAAAGCTGCCTTGTATGATCATTATTTTCATAATAAAGTTTGGCTTCAATGTTTACTATATGATTGGGTTTTGAGTGCTTTATTTCAATATCATGAGGTTTACCATCATCCTGATGATGCCTTAAATAGTTTGTAAGAATTTCTTTAGCTGCAGTATCGCTTATATTATCATAAGAGTTAAAGAATTCTTTTTCAGGAATTTGAAGCATTACTTCATAATAATCTTCCTTCTTTTTTCTTGCTTCAACTATATCGTTTAACATATAATCACCTCATTTATATTTTTGCCATTTGAAATATTTTAAAACAGCAAACAATAAATAATTTAAATATTATTTATATATTTTCCATATCAAAGCTTCGTAATTTAAAATCATTAATGAACAAATTACAGCGGAGATAAGAAAAATATATGGAATGAACATAGAGTGAGCATTTAGATGTTCTTAGGGTTAAAATGGCAGAGAAGCTTAGTNNGGAAAAGTGAATGGAATATATTTTTCTTATCTCCGCGGTGAATTAAATCTAAATTATGAATTACAGTATATATAAATGAGGCTCACATATTATTCTATATCAAATTTTATTTTTGATTTTTTAACTGCTAGTATTATTGGAAATGCTACTGCAGCACTAACTCCTCCTTGAATTAAATTGCCCACAATTGACCCTAAAGCTGTAGCCATCCCATATAAAAAATATTCATAAACAAAATATCCAAATACCATCCAAAGGGCTGCAACTGATGATGCTATTATTACTGAATTTTTTTTCAAGCTTCCATCCCCGTTTTTTCTTACTAATGATGCACAAATTAAACCTTCAACACCTTTTATAACAAGTGTTCCTAAGGTAAAAGCAGGATACCCAATTAAATCTGCAATTGCTGAACCAACTCCACCTGCAATCACTGCTGTTCTTTTTCCTATTAATGCTGCAATAATAAATATAAATATGTCTCCAAAATTAACATATCCTTCCCCAGTAGGTATCCTTATTATCATTGTTGCCACAGTAACAAGTGCAATAGACATAGCAGTATAAACAATTTTTTTAAGAGTTTTTGACATTTTATCCCCTCCACATTAAAACTGCCAGGTGATGGCTTCCCAGCAAGTTTATTCATCTATTGACTATACTATACATTATAAATGTTATTATTAAAATGTACAAAAGTTAGAAATTTAACCATGACAGTTGTGAGATGAAATACTTACTTAAATTTAGTTTATCGTTAAAAAAAATTCCCATGCATTAAATGCATAGGAATTTTTTAATTGGTTTCACAAAATTATTTTGCAAAATGTCTTCTTATAGCTTTACCAATTTCAACTACTAAAAGAGGAGATAATACTAACAAAACAACAGTATCAGCATGGCTAAAATCAAGCAGCTCTACCTTAAATACTCTTCTAGTGAAAGGAGTAAAGAGTACAACAAATTGAATTGCTGCTGAAATAACAGTTGCCCAGTTTAAATACTTGTTTCCAAACATGTGGTTAAATATTACAGATTTATTTTCATATCTCATATTATATGAATGTACGAGTTGAGATAAACTTAAAATAAAGAATGCCATTGTTCTTCCAACTTTTTCATCGCCCGTTGACTTCCATCCATAATAAAAACCTGTCAGTGTAATAAATCCAATAAAAATCCCCTCAAGTGCTATTCTTAATCCCAGTCCTTTTTCAAATAAACCATCAGATTGACTTCTTGGAGATTCATCCATAACTCCTTCCTCAGGAGGTTCCATACCAAGAGCTAATGCCGGAAGACTGTCTGTTACAAGGTTAACCCATAGTATATGAACTGGAAGGAGTGGCTCTGGCCATTTTAAAAGTATAGCAAGGAATAGGGTTATAATTTCACCTATATTGCAGGCTAATAAATAAGTAATTGATTTTTTTATATTAGAAAAAACTGTTCTTCCTTCTTCAACAGCAGATACAATTGTTGCAAAATTATCATCTGTAAGAACCATGTCAGCAGCTTCTTTTGCTACGTCTGTTCCTGTTACACCCATAGCTGCTCCTATATTAGCTATTTTAAGTGCAGGTGCATCATTAACACCATCTCCAGTCATAGCTACTACATCACCGTTAGCCTTCCATGCCTTAACAATTCTTACCTTATGCTCTGGTGATACCCTTGCATAAACTGAAATATCTTTTACATTTTTTATAAGCTCTTCATCAGTCATATCGTCAAGTTCAGCACCTGTTATTGCCCTGCTATTTTTCTCTAAAATTCCAAGCTTTGAAGCAATAGCTACAGCTGTTGCTTTATGGTCTCCCGTAATCATAACTGGCCTAATTCCAGCTTTTTTACATACCCTAACTGCATCCTTTGCCTCTTCCCTTGGAGGATCCATCATTCCAACAAGACCTGCAAAAACAAGTCCTTCTTCTGCATGCTCCTTATCAATATTATCAACTTTTTTAAATGCAGCTGCTAAAACTCTTAAAGCACCTTTTGCCATTTCTTCATTTTCATTTTTTATTAATTCCATATCTTCAGGGGTTAAATCTCTAATTCCATTTTTATCAATAATATATTTACATTTAGAAATAAGTATATCAGGAGCACCTTTAACATTTACATCGAATCCATCCTGAACCTTATTAAATGTAGTCATAAGTTTTCTATCAGAATCAAAAGGAATTTCATCTACCCTTGGATATTCTTCATCAAGTTTTCTCTTATCAATATTAGCCTTAAGTGCTAAGTCAATAAGTGCTGTCTCAGTAGGGTCTCCAATAGTTTTAATGTTTTCCCCATCTTGAACTATTTGAGTATCATTGCAAAGATTTATTATTTCAACTACTTTCTTTGCATCCATAATATCATCTGCATACCCATCCATAGTAAAGACTTTCATTACAGTCATTTTATTTTGTGTAAGAGTTCCTGTCTTATCAGAGCAAATAACTGTAGCACATCCAAGAGTTTCAACAGCTGGAAGTTTTCTTATTATGGCATTTCTTTTAATCATCTTTTGAACACCAACAGCAAGCACAATTGTTACAACTGCTGGAAGTCCCTCTGGAATAGCAGCAACTGCAAGTGATACTGCTGTCATAAACATTGGCATTGCAGGTCTTCCTTCTAAGATACCAACAATGAACATAACTGCACAAATTACAAGAGCACCAATTCCTAAGTACTTTCCTACTTCTGCCAGTTTATTTTGAAGAGGTGTTTTCTCTTCCTCTGTGTTTGAAATCATATCTGCAATTTTGCCTATTTCTGTATCCATCCCAGTGGCTATAACAACGCCTTTTCCTCTGCCGTATGTAACCATAGAGGACATAAAAGCTATATTTTTTCTATCTCCTAAAGGAACTTTTTCATCATTAATTAAATTTGCATTTTTTTCAACTGGAACCGATTCTCCTGTTAAAGAGGATTCTTCAATTTTTAAATTTGATGACTCAATAATTCTTAAGTCCGCCGGAACATATTTCCCAGCTTCAAGTAAAACTATATCTCCAGGGACAAGTTCTCTTGCAGGTATTTCCATAGATATCCCATCTCTTATAACGTTAGCTGTTGGAGCAGCCATTTTCTTAAGTGATTTTAAAGATGCCTCAGCCTTATTTTCCTGAACAACTCCTATAATAGCATTTACTATAACAACCATAAGTATTATTATTGCATCGGCAAGCTCACCTGTAAGTCCAGATATTACTGCAGCTACAATAAGTATTATAACTAAAAAATTATTAAATTGTTCAATGAACTTTTGAAAAGTGTTTTTTCCTTTTACTTCTTTAAATTCATTGAGTCCATAATCCTCTAGTCTTTTCTGTGCTTCATCTTTTTTAAGTCCATTTTTTGTCGTTTTAAGTTTTTCCATTGATTCTTCTTGAGATAAATTGTAAAACAAATCCATTCGTTCAGCCTCCCCTATATTATTTATTATTTCATACAAAAAGACCTTTATCCATAATTATGGATAAAGGTCTTACTCACAAGAAAACCTTGCCAACCGACCGGGACAAACCGTGATGACGATCGGTTAATGCTGCTGCAGAGTTACTCCCCTTTAATGACTAAATTATACCATTTCATATGCTTATGTCAATATGTTTTCATGTATAATTGCAAAATAATTTTTGTACTTAATATCATTAATTGCAATCTTTCCCATCATAGATGATATGAAATCACTTATATGATAAAAAATACGCTTAAAAAAAGGCACTGATTTATAATCTTTTACTGCATACAAGTCCTCTTCAATTTGATTACCATCAACTGCATTTTTAATAACAACTTTGCCTATTTTCTCATCCTTCATAATTTTTCTAGGAAGCTTTTTATTTTGAATGACAGCTGTTTCTATTTTATCAGATTCCATCATTGGTATTGATAAATCATTTGTGACTTTACCTTCAAGAACTCCTCCCTTATAATATTTATTTTTTATATTAAAAGCAGTTCCTTTTTTATAGTACATTTTATTTTTATATATTTCTTCACCATATTTTAAAATATTATTGCTTTCAGTTTCTCTGCTTTTTTCTGTGCTGCACCCCAACACCACAGATATATATCTAATAGGCATTACATTGTTTTTTGAAATATTTTCTGTGCCTACAAGACAATATCCAGCAGCACTTGTATGACCAGTTTTTAGTCCATCAGCATTAGAATTTATCTTTAACAATCCATTTGTGCTTTCATATTCAGTGTCATTGTACTTATATGTCTTTTGTGATGTTATATTTAAAACATCAGGATACTTTTTAATCAATGTTTCAGCAAGGATTGCAGTATCATAAGCTGTAGTAACATTGTATGTATTTCCTTCTGTAAGCCCTGTTGCATTAATATATTTTGTTTTATTCATCCCAATTTCCTTAGCTTTTTTATTCATTTCGTCAATAAATGATAATCCTGTTTTCATTTCATAATAATGTTGAAGTGCCATAGCACTGTCATTAGCAGAAACAATTAAAAGAGTGTATATAAGATCTTTTAATTTAATAGTTTCATTTCCTTTAAGTCCAATACCATCTATATATTCATTTTTATCCAAATTACAATTCAAAACTATTTCTTCATCCATATCAATTTTATTTTCTTCAATAAAATCTCTAATAACAAAATAGGTCATCAATTTTGTTATTGATGCTTGTGGAAGAATTTCATCTTTTTTATTTTCATAAAGTATTCTTCCTGTTTTATAATCAATTAAAACTGCCGCCTTATAATCCTTTTTCTCCCCTCCATAAGCAAACGTATTAAAACACACAATAAATGCCATAAACATAACTAATATTTTCTTCTTCATATACTCCACTCACCTTTAATGCAAAAATTAGATTCTTTCTACATAAAATTATACACCACTTTTTATAATTGCGAATTGAGAATGGAGAATTAAAAATAAAAATAGCTCAGAAAGCAGAATTACTATTCCCAAAAATAAAGCTGTAGAAAAGCTTAATGATTTACTTGATTAGATATTGTGGGGGAATAGCCCTTCTTAATTTTACGCTTTTTAGTGTGGGAAAAGTGCGGGAAAAGTCCCATTAGCATCAAAAAATAAGAAACCGTAAAACCTTAAACACATTGATTTTAATGGCTTTACGGCAAACATTTCATATTGGCGGGAGCATGTGGGAA
>DHEX01000146.1 GCA_002400085.1 Clostridiaceae bacterium UBA4839
GACATGTTACCACTAGACTTCTTCTTAAAGTTATTAATAGATATGCAAAAAAGGCTGGGTAACCCAGCCAATTAATCTACTACTCTTCTTATATCTGCTCCAAGACCTCTAAGCTTTTCTTCGATTTTTTCATATCCTCTATCTATACGGTAAACGTTTGTAATTGTAGTGGTTCCTTCAGCCACAAGCCCTGCAATAACCATAGCAGCGCCAGCTCTAAGGTCAGTAGCTGTAACTTTAGCACCAGTAAGGTTCTTATTTCCATCTATTATTGCTACCTTGCCCTCAACCTTTATATTGGCTCCCATTCGTTTCAATTCATCTACATGCTTAAATCTGCTTTCCCATATACTTTCTGTAACCATACTTCTACCATCTGCAATAGATAAAAGCACTGTCATAGGCTGCTGTAAATCAGTAGGAAATCCGGGATATGGAAGTGTCTTAAGGCTAATTCCTTTTAACTTTTTATTGCATGCAACTCTTACGGAATCCTCCCCCTCTTCTACATCCACGCCCATCTCAGTAAGCTTTGCAGTGACAGATTCTAAATGCGTAGGTATAACATTCTTAACCACTACATCACCCTTTGTAGCAGCTGCAGCAATCATATAAGTTCCAGCTTCTATCTGATCTGGGATTACAGAATAATAGCAACCTTTAAGATGCTCTACACCTGTTACTTTTATAACATCTGTACCTGCACCCTTTATATTAGCTCCCATAGAATTTAAAAAGTTTGCCACATCTACAATATGAGGTTCCTTTGCTGCATTTTCAATTATAGTAACCCCTTTTGCTTTAGTTGCTGCTATCATTATATTAATAGTAGCACCTACGCTCACAACATCAAGATAAATATTAGCTCCTTTAAGGCCACCTTTGGTATAAGCTTTTATTATCCCATGTTCTACAGAAATTTCTGCTCCCATTGCTTCAAAGCCTTTTATATGTTGATCTATAGGTCTTACACCTATAGCACATCCACCGGGAAACACTACTTCTGCCTTTCCAAACTTTGCAAGTAAAACTCCTAAAAGATAATAAGAGCCTCTCATTTCCTTAGCCTCATCATCATTAGCACAATAAGATTTTACATTTCTTGGATCTACAATTACACTTTTAGGGGTTTCCCTAATAATCTTTGCCCCAAGAGTTTTCATAATATTTTCAATACAATTTATATCTTCAATTTCAGGTAAATTATCTATTTCACATATTCCTTCATCAGCAAGAATTGCAGCAGGAAGAATTGCAACAGCAGCATTTTTTGCGCCGCCAATTACAACTTCACCTGTAAGCCGCTTTCCTCCATTTATAATCAACTTTTTCATAAACAATACCCATCCTTTACCAGTTCATATATGTAACTTTTAATACAATAATTCATCTATAATGATTATACACTTAATGGTTTCACTTGTAAAAAAATTTTTTTACATTCATCTATTATATATTAATCTACTATAGAATCTATTAATAGTTATCATTGATATTGCTGATAACTTAATGCATAATAGTTATTATGGAGGTGTTTATATGGATTTTAAGCAAATTGAAGCTTTCATTAACGTAGCAAAATTTAAAAGCTTTTCAAAAGCAGCAGATGCAACTTTTTTGTCTCAACCTACAATAAGTGCCCATATTTCATCTTTAGAAGATGAACTTGGTGTTTCCTTGTTTAACAGGAATGGTAAAGAAGTTTCATTAACACCTTCAGGCAGCATTTTCCTTGAATATGCTACAAACTTAATTAATACAAGAGATAATGCCGTTTCAAAATTAAGCAGCTTCAGCACTTCAATAAAAGGATCTCTTACTATTGCTTCCAGCACCACACCGTGCAGATTTATGCTGCCAAGATTTATAAAATCCTTCCGCAAAATTTATGATAAAGTAAATTACAATATAAAAGAGGGAAGCAGTACAAATGTGCTAAACATGATTATCTCAGGTGAAAGTGATATTGGTTTCGTAGGTGAAACTGTAAATGATAAAAGAATACAGTTTATAAAGGTTGCTCATGATAATTTAATTGCTATAAGTAATATCAGCACACTACCTAAAGATATCAGCCTTGATTTATTTTTGAAGCAAGACTTTATTTTAAGAGAAAAAGGCTCTGCTACAAGAAGTGCTTTTAAAACTTTTCTTGAAAAATCAAAAATACCCCTTGGAGAAATTAATATTGTTGCACAAGTAAACAGCCTTGAAGCAGTGCTGCAATTTGTAAAGTTTGGTCTCGGAGTATCCATAATCTCTGAAGCTGCATGTGCGGATTATATAAATGCTGGTATTATAAAAAAGCATAATATTGAAAATGTAAATATCAAACGTGATATCTATATGGTTACTTTTAAAAACAGAATTATGACCCCGCAAGGAAAAGCTTTTTATGAGCATATTATTAATAATTATGCACTGCCGCTGTAAATATTTAGTTTAAAATTTTATCAAGGGATAATAAACCATTCCCCTGAGAATATTTATCCTCTCCTATACTTTTACAAGCTAAAATAAGAATAGCCTTTAAATCTGCAGATGAAAGCTTGGGGTTTTTTTCAAGCACAAGTGCTGCAAAGCCTGCTGCCAAAGCACAAGCAGCAGATGTACCTGAAAATGCTGCATAATTGTTTTTGACATCTACTTGTTTAAAGGAAGGAATATATGTTATATCACTAAGTAAAGATGTAATGTTGGCGGAGGGTGCACAAATATCGGGTTTTTTCAATCCTTTATCTCCCGAACCTCTTCCCGAAAAACTAGATACCCTGAGCTCTTCAGTTTTTTCATCTATGCAGCATCCTGCTACCGTAATGACTTCATCCATATTGCCCGGGAAAAATATAGAAGATCGGTTAGGGCCATAGTTCCCTGAAGGGACCATTACTGTAATATTATTAAGAACACATTTTTTTATTATATTTTTAAGAGGATTTATTTTAACATCTGTAAAATATGGAAATTCAAAAGGTAAGCATAATATTTTTAAATTATAAGTATCTTTAATGGAAACAAGGATTTCTACAGCCTTTATAATATCCGACATATATCCTTTTCCTGCCTGATTAAAAGCCTTTATCATACATATATTTGCATCAGGAGCAATCCCCTCATAAGGGCCCTTTGCCCCAATGCATCCAGCAATAAAAGTTCCATGACCGCTATCATCATATGGTTTTTTATAACCCTTTATCAAATCTTCAAAGTATACAGATCTTAATCTATCATTTAATATATCGCTGTGAGGATATAGACCTGTATCAATAATGCCGATTCCCACATCCCTACCTGTTAAATTAAATTTTCTTGAAATATTTACCCCCATTTGTCCCTTTGCTTTTGTAGTACAAATAGAAGCTTTATAATCAAGTAAAATAAAACTTACTTCAGGAGATTCTGACATTTTATCTATATTATTGGAAGCCATATCACAAGCAAAGGCATTTACTTCATCATATTCATACTTGATATTTCCATTATTTTTTAAAATAAGTGTTTTTACTTCTTTTTTGTCTCCAGAAAAGCAAACAATCACAGGAATTTTTCTTCTTGAACTTATGTTAAAATATGGCCTTATATTTGAATCAATCTTATTTAAAAAGCCAAACCACCTCAATCTATCACCTTCAAATAGATATGCATTATATTATATGCATGAAGGAAAAATTTGTTACAACTTAAATTAATTCCTATACCCCTTTGAAATATATTTAAACTGTTTATAATCTTTAATTGTTTTGAAAACTCACTTTTCTCGAATCCTTCATTTTTTCGTTTATTGTGGTGAGTAGGACTAGTGTTTTATTCGTAATTTAGATTTAATCCACCGCTGCGATAAGAAACAAAGATGTTCTTAGGATTAAAATACCAGATAAACTGTAGGGAGCGGCCTTGACCGTTCCGCCCCCACGATTTCGCGCATTCCCCAGAGGAACGGTCAAGACCATTCCCTACAGCTGTAATTTGTTCATTAATGATTTTAAATTACGAATAAAAGATTTAACAATAGATCTGCTTGATAAGTTTAGAATTGGTGTATAATATGAAATAGAATGATGTGTGAGGTGATTTAATGGCTTTAATTGATTATAAATGCAAAGATTGCAAAAATGAATTCTTCGAGATAGTAAATGACGCAAATGAAAAAATTAAATGCCCTAAATGCAACAGCACTAATATAGAGAGACTTTACAAAGGGAAATATTATGGTAAGAGCAGTGGCAATTGTTCTCATGACTGCGGTTCCTGCAGTGGCTGTCATTAAATAAGTATATGTAATACCTCCGCCCTAAACTGGGTATTACATATGGTAAAAAAGGTCTGCTTATAATGAATTTGGTTCATTATAAACAGACCTTTTAATATCTCATATTTTTAATTATCTTATATATTTTAATGGGTTTTGTGGTGCCCCATTTAGTCTAACTTCAAAATGACAATGAGGACCAGTTGACCTTCCTGTACTTCCAACGGCTGCTACTGTATCTCCTCTTGAAACCCTTTGTCCTTGATGTACATAAATTTTACTTGCGTGTCCATAAAGGGTTTGATAGCCACCGCCGTGAGAGATTATAACACAATTTCCATAGTTTCCATTCCATCCTGCAAAGGAAACTACTCCACTTTCTGCTGCAACTATTGGCGAACCAGTTGAACCTGCAATGTCAAGCCCTGTATGATATCCGCTTCCTCTATTACCAAAATACGAACTAAAATATCCTCTTGATGGTTGAATAAATTTTCCTGAGGAAGCTACATTATAAGATGAGCTTGAATTATAAGACTTATTTTTATTTCCTACAGCAACAACTTGTTTAACAGGCTGCTGTACCACTGCCTTATTTAAAACCTTTTCAGAAACTTCATTACCATTTACAAAAGTAATTGTTTTTTCCACATCTGCAAGACCTTCTGTCCCCTTTTGCTTAACCTTTGATGTCCCCTTATTAATGCTGCTGTCTGCAACCTTCTCTATATCATAAGGTATTGGTTCCTGAATCTTGACATCAGCTACAGTTTCAACATTCAAATATGGCTCTCTTGCAGAAAGCTTAACCTTTTGTCCAATTTGAAGTTTATTTATATCCTCAGTCTTATTGAGAGACTGTATGTTTTCAATAGTAGTATTGTTTTTAATTGCTATGTCCCAAAGGGTATCTCCCTTTTGGACCTCATATGTTTTTTCAGTTCCCTTCCCCTTTATAATCATATTATAAGCATCTTTTGCAGTCATTATTTTCTCAGGCTCAATCATATTAGTAGATATGCTTATATTTTCTTTTATGTTTGTAGATTTTACATCTATATCCTTATAACCAATACTACTTAAATAATACTTTTTAACATCTTCTAGAATTCTATCTGCATCCTCTTTACTCGCTGCATTAAACAATTCTTTTCCATCAACCGAAACTATAACCCCTGGCATTTTTAAGTGAAGTTCTTTTCTTGCGATTTTTTCAAGTTCCTCTGAACTTGAAAGTTTTGCATCCTTATCTCTAACCTTTTTAGCTGTTATAAGTTGAGTAGTATCAACGCCATCAGTTGCTTTTATGATTTTTACTAATTTTTCATATTCATCTGAAGTTTCTAAATATCCAATGACCTTATCATTTATGTTAATCTTATATACTTTATTTGTATCAACATTTAAATTAACTGTGCTAACTACCAGTGCTGCAACTACGCATGCACTTACTAAACTTTTATAGTTTAATTTTATATTAATTAATTCTTTAAAATCAGGTATTTTTTCAAACCGGCCTTTTAAATTCAATGTCTTTGCTTTAACAGATATATAGGTTTTTATTCTGACCCATACATTGTCGTTCTCCAATATATCGCCTCCCTTGTATTTCACACAAAAAATTATACACCAAAACGAAAATGTTGGCAACATTAACATTCATTTTCATTTATAGTCTATACATTTATAATCTATTATATGATTATTATACATAAATATGTTCATTATGTTCATTATATGGTATTCGCTTAATTTTTATAAAATCCTTCTCGAAATTATAATAAGTTATATTAATATTTTATAATTCATAATTTAGATTTAATACACCGCTGCGATAAGAAAAACATACCCCATTCACTTTGACCTTCACAAAGAATCCCTAAGATAAAAATGCCAAACGAATGCAGGGAACGGTCTTGACCGTTCCGCCCCCCTAGATAATGATTTTAAATTGCGAATTACAGTGGTTAATATACAATTGTATTGAGTGGAATATGTTATTTTGTTATAATTAATTAAGCCACATTTTTGAGGAAGTGATATTATGAGTGAAATAAAGATTAAAGTTTCTTCTGTTAATTTTATTCCTGTAAACAGTGTTTTTTTAGATAAATATCTTCCTATCGCAAGGGGGGACTTCATAAAGGTATATCTTTATTGCCTGAAATGCGGATATGAAAACTGCAATGTAACCTTTGAGAATATTTCCTCAGCGCTAAATTTACTTCAAACGGATGTAATGAATGCTTTAGAATACTGGGAAAATGAAGGTGTAATAAGAATTCATCCTGAAGGAACAATTGAATTTTTACCTATAAAGTCGGAAATTGAACCCCATCCTTCTTTAGAGTTTGATAAAAAAGTAAAGGGTATGTTTACTGATATAGAGAAATTAATAGGAAGACCCCTGTCATCTATTGAATATTCTTCATATCTTGATTTTATATCAAGTTTTAATTTTACCCCTGAGATAATCACTTTGCTCGTAGAGTTTTGTGCTCAAAAGGGTAAAACCGATATAAGGTATATTGAAAAAGTAGCCCTGTCTTGGTATGACAGTGGGATAAAAACTTATGAGGATGCTCAAAATTATATAACTCAAAGAGAAGAAAAATGGAAAAAGTACAGAGAAATTATATCTTATATTAAAGTAAAAGATACTGACATTTCAAAACCTCAAGAGGAATTTCTTGAAAAATGGCTTTATAAATATAATTTTCCCGTAGACGTTGTTAAGGAAGCCTGTAGGATATGTATAATGAGGATTGAAGAACCTAAATTCAATTATATAGATGCAATTTTAAATGATTGGTACAAAAACGGAGTAAAAACTATTTCAGATATTAAAAAAAATGAGAAAAAGGGAAAACCAAAGAAAAGAAATTATGCCCCAATTCCGGGTGCATCAAGCAATCAAAGAAAATATGATGGTGATGAGCTTGAAAAACTACTTTTAGGAAGAAGTGGTAAAAATGAGAAATAGCTATACAAGTGAAATCCTTATGGAATATGAAAAAATTCAAGATGAAAATAAAAGAAAGCTTCAGCAAAAGAAGGATTATGTATATAAGAAGTTCCCAAGAATCAAGGAAATTGATTCTGAGATAAGTGAATATGGTATTAATATTGCAGCTTCAGTTATAAAAGGTGCAGATATGGAAAAAACCATTGGAGAAGCAAAGAAAAAAATGACCGATCTTAAAATTGAAAAATCCGAAATACTTGCTGAAAATGGCCTTCCTGTAGATTACCTTGAAGCTTCTTATAACTGTAAAAAATGCAAGGATACTGGATATATTGGAAGTGAAAAGTGCACTTGCTTTAAGCAAAAATTAATTGATAAATACTACCAACAGTCCAATTTGAAAAACATACTTATGAAAGAAAACTTTGATACCTTTGATATAAGCCTGTATTCTCATAGCAAAGTTGAAGGTGAAGATATTTCCCCTTTTGAAAATATGCAAAAAATATTTAAACATTCCATAGACTATGTTAATAATTTTGATAATACAAATGAGAATCTTCTTTTTTATGGAAATTCCGGCCTTGGAAAAACTTTTCTTTCAAACTGTATTGCAAAGGACCTTTTAGACAGGGGCAAACTTGTAGTGTATGAGACCTCTTCAAATTTAATAGAAATATTAAGAAATGCTAAATTTGATGAATCTTCTACTAAAGAAGAACTTGAAAAAATATTAGATAATATATTAACCTGTGATCTATTGATTATTGATGATTTAGGTACAGAACCTGCAACTTCCTATTCCTATTCAGAACTTTTTAATATAATAAACAGCAGATTATTAAAGCAAAAAAAGACAATTATATCAACAAACTATACAATAAACGACATCACTAACCTTTATCCTGAAAGAATTACATCCAGAATATTAGGCAACTACACCGTTTTTAAATTCATTGGGGATGATATCCGGATCAATAGGGGTTCATTAAAAAAGCAAAATAAATAAGGATTAAAAATGGGGCGAAATATCGCCCCATTTTTTAACCCTTATATGACCTTAATCCTTGATCAAGATCTTCACATATATCCTTTGCATCTTCAAGCCCTACTGAAAGCCTTACAAGTCCATCAGTTATACCTGCCTTTAACCTATCCTCTTTTGGAACAGGTGAGTGAGTCATGGATGCTGGATGTTCAATAAGCGTTTCTATATCTCCAAGGCTTACTGCAAGTTTGCATAGCTTAACATGATTCATAAGCCACTTTCCTGCTTCCACTCCGCCCTTAACTTCAAAGCTTATCATACCTCCAAAACCATACATCTGCTTTTTAGCCAAATCATAATATTCAAAATTTGGAAGTCCTGGATAGTAAACTTCCTCAACCATTGGATGCTCATTTAAAAATTCAGCTACTATCTGCGCATTTTCACAATGCTTTCTCATTCTGACACCTAACGTTTTAACCCCTCTTAGAGTTAGCCAGCAGTTAAATGGGCTCGGACATGCACCTGTCATATCCTTTATTCCTCTCATTCTAATATCAGAAATAGTTTCACTGTCTCCAATAACAGCACCGCCAATTATATCTCCATGACCATTTATATATTTTGTAGCACTATGTACAACTACATCTGCATCAAGTTCTAAAGGTCTCTGGCAGTATGGCGAGCAAAATGTATTATCAACTACAAGCTTTGCTCCATGAGCATGAGCTATTTTAGCACATGCTTTTATATCAATAATTTTCATAGTTGGATTAGCTGGAGTTTCAATATATACTACTTTTGTATTCTTTCTCATAGCTTTTTCAACATTCTCAGGTTTTGTAGCATCAACAAAAGTTACATCTATTCCATGTCTTGTTACCTGCTCCTGAAGGAAAGAAAATGTACAGCCATATAAAGTATCAGAAGCAACTATATGGTCACCTGCATCAACCATCGTCCAAATAGTTGCAGATATAGCTCCCATACCTGATGCAGTAAATATTGCTGCTTCTCCTCCTTCAAGATCTGCAAGTTTTTCTTCAAGCTGCGCTTCCGTTGGATTTCCAAGTCTCGTATAAACATACCCATCTTCTTCACCAGCAAACCTTGCAGCTCCCTGCTCAGCATTTTTAAATACAAAAGTAGATGTCTGGTAAATAGGAGTAGATAAAGCCCCAGTTTCTTTATCTACTTTATTCCCTGCATGTATAATCCTAGTGTCAAATCCCATTTTTTTTAAGTCTTCCATAGTTTTACCCCCTTTAATTTATTCAATTTTATTATATCACAGTATTTTAATTATATTGTGATATTTCTGAATACTTTTGCTTTTTAAGGGCAAAACCTAACATTAAAAAGGCTTTTAGTCAAAAATATGCTGATTATAACATTTTATGGAGATAAAGTTTGCTAAAACTACATGAAATGTTCTTCTAATATTTTATGTAGTTTTAGCAATAAATCAATTAGGCTGACTTAAAGGCTGATAATAATTTAAATAGATTTAAAATCAATATAGTTATAGAGAAGTGAATTATCTACAGCTTCTAATTTGCCTTTAATAAGAGGCTCCACATAATCCATCATTTCCTTTGTTACACCCGTTTCATCTTCATTTATATAATTTATAGGGACATGTTTAACCTTATTGCAAACTTCCTTTAATGAAACTTTTTCTATGGAAATCTTATATGGACTATTGCTTTCTCTTTTAAAATAAACCATACAGTCCTTCTCACCTTTTATTCCCAACTCAACAGCCTTTTCCCCCGCTGAAATTGCTTCATATACATCTGTTTTAGAGGCTAAATGAGCTGCACATCTTTGTGGAACTCCCATTTCTGTCATCTTAACATTTTTATCAACATTATTTTTTATGCAGCTTTGAAGATACCTTCCTACTCCCCCCAACTGCTTATGCCCAAAAGCATCCCTGCTGTATAAACCTGAATCAGTATTAATGTAATCTCCATTTTTATCTTTAAGTCCCTCAGAAGTTACAACTAATAGTTTTCTATTTACTTTCAAAGCTTGACTTACATTCCTTAAAAACTTCTCCTCATCAAAAACCATTTCAGGTATATATATAAGCTGATTAACATCTGGTATAAACTTTTTTATAAGACCTGTTGAAGCTGCAAGCCATCCTGTGTCCCTTCCCATAGTTTCCATAACCATAATAGAGCTTGAGTCATAAACATTTATATCCATCCAAAGCTCAGCTGCTGAATTTACTAAATATTTAGCTGCACTTCCATAGCCTGGGCAGTGATCTGTAACTACTAAATCATTATCAATAGTTTTAGGTATCCCAATTATACTAATATCAAAATTATTTTCTTCTGCATATTTTGACAGTTTAAAGGCGGTATCCATAGAATCATTTCCGCCGATATAGAAAAAATATTTAATATCATACTTATTAAATGCTTTAAATATTTTTTTGTATTCTTCTTCACTATCCTTAGCATCCTTTAATTTGTATCTACAAGATCCAAAAGCAGCAGATGGCATATATAAAAGATTTTCAAAGTACTTTCTATCGCAGCAGCTAAGATCTTTAATTTTTTCATTCATTATTCCCTGTATTCCATATATACCTGCATATATCTTATACTTATCATTTAATTCATAAAACTTTTTAATAACCCCATAAGCAGATGAATTAATAACAGCAGTTGGTCCTCCTGACTGCGCAACAAGGCAATTCCCCTTAAGCTCCATAATTTAATCCCCCTTGAATTTTTTTAATAAACTACTTTACAACACCAAATTTTTAATCTGTCAATAATTGCTCCAATGATTGCCATCCGTAATGCCTTTATTATAGATAGCAGCATCAATTTATTTTTAATAATGTTATGTATAATTCGTTTTAAATATTATATAATAATCTACATATAATTATTAAACATTATAATTTATCAACTTGCAACATTTTTATATTATTTTTTTATATATTATCGTCTAATATTAATCATATTGAATAAGTAGTATAGCACATATGGGCGCGTAGCATTTAGGCATTTGAGGGACAGTTAAGTATTTGAGGACGGTTAAGATGTAAATATAGAATTTAGAGAGGTTAATAATTAAGATTCGGGGGACGATTAAGAACTTCTTATAAATAAACAAATAGCGGCAATAAAGAATCTTTGTTGCAAATTAGAATAATCCTTAACCATCCCCAGAATACCCTAAATTAAAAGGTAAAATTAATTTCAACAGTGTTGCAGAAGAGGCTGGAGTTTCAAAAGCATATCTTTACAAACATCCTGAAATCCGTGAGCATATAGATATGCTTCGAAAGCAACAGGAAGGACTACCTTCTCCAGGACAGGTAAAGCGGGAAATGACTGATGCCAGCAAGGATGTGCTTATTGCTGCTAAAAACAAGCATATTAAATAATTGCAAGACGAAAACAAAAGGCTAAAGAATATACTAAAACGTAGATATGGAGAAGAATATTAAAAGATACATAGAATATATATAAACAGAGACGGAAGCAAGTATTTAACTTGCTTCCGTCTTGATTAGTTCAGATATCTTTTGTGTACGGTTTTTGGAGCCGGCTATAGGAATTGAACCCACAACCTACTGATTACAAGTCAGTTGCTCTACCAATTGAGCTAAGCCGGCAAATGGCGACCAAGAAGGGGTTCGGACCCTCGACCTCCGGCGTGACAGGCCGGCACTCTAACCAACTGAGCTACTTGGCCATATAAAGATACTTAACGACAAATATTAATATTTGAGTTAAGTACCCAAAAAATGGTGACCCCTACGGGATTTGAACCCATGATACCACCGTGAAAGGGTGGTGTCTTAACCGCTTGACCAAGGGGCCATTACAATTAAATATAATACATGAAAATTCACATTGTGTCAATATTTTTTTAATAAAAACTTCAATTCGTAATTTAAAATCAGTAGTGAACAAATCATAGCAGAAATAAGAAAAATATATGGAATGAACATAGAGTGAGCATTTTAATCCTTAGAACATCTTTGCAAATGGAAAAGTGAATGGAATATATTTTTCTTATCGCAGCGGTGTGTTACAGCTGGTAGCCATCGGATAAAAAAATCAAATAAAAATACTGATTATATATGGCAGCAATGCTGCAAGACCAAGTAAATTTTTGATTGGTTTATCAGACTTTGAATCCCAAGTGAATAGGTATGCTGCAAGAGCAAAGGATAGTATCCCTCCAAGCAGCAGAACAATTATTGAGCTTGAAATACTATATACAGGTTTTTTATTAAATGCTAAAGCCCCTAAGGCATTCATACAGTGAGTAGTTGGAAGTATTTTAGATATCTTTTGCATATTTTGTGAAAGCATTTCCGTAGGCATCATTACTCCGCCTATCAGCATAGAAGGAATAAATATCACTTGAGCTAATAGTACAGTCACTCTGTTATTTGGAGAGCACACTCCAATTAAAGTCCCAAATCCCGCAAAAGCAAATAATGAAATAAAATAAACCAAACAAAAGTTTAAAAATTGCTTTGGAAAGGTTGAGCCAAAAAAACTAGTGCTGGTTATCAAAATTATAATAGAAACTATAGTTATATGAACCATAGTCGTAATTACAGGTACAAGCAGCACAGATTTTAGAGGTACTCCATATATTTTATAGCTCCTATAAATTCCCTTTTCCTTTGAAGTAGCTATAGGATTAGGCATACTAAGCAAGGTACTTACCATAACAGCAAATACCGTCATACCTGGAATCATGTATTTACTAAACTCTTTATTAATACTTGGCATAATAGCCTGCATCATAAAGTAAAAGGCTAATGGGAAAAGGTAATTCATAAGTAATAACGTTTTATCCCTTATAACACTTTTAAACTCAAATCCCATATGGCTAATTATTGCTTTCATAAGGTTTACCTCCGCCTGTAATGTCGATAAATCTTTCTTCTAATGATGCTCTTTCAACCTTCAAATCTAATAATTTATCCTTACTGTCCTTTATATGTCTCAAAATAATAAATAATAATTCCTCAATATCTTCACAATAAAAAACAGTATAATCATCCTTCTGTTCCATTTTAAATCCTTGTGTTAATTTCAATGAAGAAGCAGAGCTATATTTTGTTTTCACAAAAACTTTTATTAAGCTTTTTCCAGAAGTTATTATATCTCTTGGAGTTCCTAATGCTGCAATCTTACCTTTCAGTAAAATTGCCACATTATCAGCCAAATCTTCTACCTCGTTCATATCATGGGAAGCAAGTAATATAGCAGTTCCCTTATTTTTTTCTTCTCTCATTATATTATGAAACATCACTCTTGTACTTACATCCAATCCAGCAGTTGGTTCATCAAGGATTAATAGTTTAGGATTATGCGATAATGCAATAGCTAATACTAATTTTCTTTGCTGCCCCGTAGAAAGTTTTCCAAATTGTGTATTGCCTTTATCCATTAAGTTAAATTTTTCAAGTAAATCATATCTTATTTCAGTTTTAGAATATAGGCAAAACATTTTCATTGCTTCTTTAACAGTTATAACTTCAGGCAAAGCTGAAGTCTGCAATTGAACACCTAAAATTTTCTTCACCTTAAAAAATTCCTTTTCAGGGTTTACACCATCAATGGTTATCTTACCATTACTGGTTTTTCTAATCCCTTCTATACACTCTAAGGTACTTGTCTTACCTGCCCCATTAGGCCCAAGCAGTGCAAATATCTCCCCTGGATAAATTTTAAAGCTTATATCATCTATTGCCTTAATACTGCCGTAGGACTTGGAAAAGCTTTCTACACAAAGTATTGGTTCCATACACATCCCCCATTAATTACTTATTTTTGATATGCCTGGTAAGTTCCTTATAAGTAATATTATATCAATAATTTCAAAATATGGATATAATGAATTCTTTACACTTCAATCAAGTAATCCTTAAACTCAGATTGAGTTTACTTAAATAATATCTCTAGTTCCGCAAGAACTTATTTAGTAATGCAGCAAACGTTATACGTCCCTAAAAAAGGATAGGGGTATTACAAGATGGTAGACATGAAATAAAAATAAAAGTACAAGAAACAGCCTTAAATTTCAAAAGCTGCTCTTGTACTTAAAAACTATAGATTAAATATCTTATTTTATAACTATTGTTTGATCCCTTCCTGGTCCTACTGAAACTATTGAAATTTTAACTCCTGTGAACTCTTCAATCCTTCTTAAATATGACTTTGCTGTTTCTGGAAGTTCATTATAGGTTCTTGCATTTTGAACTGAATCATCCCAGCCATCAAATTCTTCATATACTGGTTTGCAAAGGGCTAAGTCTTCAAGAGATGCAGGGAAATAGTCAATTACTTTTCCTTCGAATTCATATCCTGTACAAACTTTTACCTTATCAATTCCAGCTAAAGTATCAAGCTTTGTTATAGCAAGTTCAGTCAATCCTGATATTCTTGCAGCAAATTTTAATATTATTAGGTCAAGCCATCCGCATCTTCTTGCTCTTCCTGTAGTAGTTCCATATTCAAAGCCCTTTTCTCTTATTGTATCTCCCATCTCATCAAGCAGCTCTGTTGGGAAAGGTCCTTTTCCAACTCTTGTAGTGTATGCCTTGCAAACTCCAACTGCTCCATCTATCATAGTAGGTCCAATCCCAGCTCCTGTACAAACTCCACCTGCAATAGGGTGAGATGAAGTCACATAAGGATAAGTTCCAAAGTCAATATCAAGAAGCGTTCCTTGAGCTCCCTCAAATAAAACCTTCTTACCGCTTTTAATTTCATCATAAAGAACTACTGTTGTATCAGCCACATAATCCTTTATTTTGTCCCTGTATCCCATATACTTTTCATAAACTTCTTCAAAATTTAATTCCTGTCCACCATAAATCTCTTTAATTATTTTATTTTTTATTTCAATATTTTGTTTTAGTTTTTCTCTAAATACATCTTCATGCATAAGGTCGCAAACTCTTATTCCTGATCTCTCATGCTTATCAGTATAGCAAGGTCCAATTCCTTTGCCTGTTGTTCCTATATTGCCCTTTCCTCTTGACTTTTCGCATACTGAATCCATTACTTTGTGATAAGGCATTATAAGATGTGCCCTGTCACTTATAAGCAGTTTTTTCGGACTTATTTTAACCCCTTCGTTTTTTAAGCAATCCATTTCTTCAATTAAAGCTTCAGGGTCAATTACAACTCCATTTCCAATAAGGCAAAGTGCATCATCATAAAGTATTCCTGATGGGATAAGATGTAATTTATATGTTTTATCACCTACCTCAACAGTATGTCCTGCATTATTTCCACCCTGATATCTCACTACTACGTCAGCCTTTTCAGCTAAAAAATCTGTGATTTTTCCTTTTCCTTCGTCTCCCCATTGTGCTCCTATTACAACTTTTGTTGGCATACTATCACCTCATATTAAAATTTATAGTCTATTTATTATTTCTCTTGCAATTATAACACCTGATGCTGAAGCCTGTGCAAGGCCTCTTGTAACACCTGCTCCATCTCCTGCAGCAAAAAGATTTTCAATTTCTGTTTCAAGAGAATTTGTAAGCTTTAACCTCATGGAGTAAAATTTAACTTCCACTCCATATAAAAGTGTATGCTTTGAATAAAGTCCAGGTGCAATCTTATCAAGAGCTTCAAGCATCTCAATTATATCTTGTAAAAACCTGTAAGGGAGTACAAGACTTAAATCCCCTGGAGTTGCATCCGCTAAAGTTGGTTTTACAAGACCTCTTTTAAGCCTTTCATCTGTAGTTCTTCTTCCTTCTAAAAGATCTCCAAGCCTTTGAACTATTACTCCTTCCCCAAGCATATTAGCAAGACTTGCTATATACTTTCCATAATCAATTGGAGAATTAAAAGGCTTTGTGAAATTCTTACTAACAAGAAGTGCAAAGTTTGTATTTTCACTTGCCTTATATCCGTAGCTGTGACCATTTACAGTCTTAATTCCATCATTATTTTCCACAACTACTTTCCCATATGGATTCATGCAAAATGTTCTTACTCTATCATCAAAAGACTTAGTATAATATATAAGCTTTGATTCATAAACCTCATCTGTAATATCCTTCATTATAATTGCAGGACATTCAACTCTAACGCCTATATCTACAGGATTTGTTGTAACTTCTATATTAAGGCGTTTAACTTCATCTGAAAACCAATCCGATCCTTCTCTTCCTGGACAAACTACTACATATTTTCCTCTATACTCTTCATCATCAAACGTTTTAACTCCAACAGCTTTATTATTTTCAACAATAATATTTTTAACCGCGCAAAGAGTTCTTACATCAATTAATTCCCTTAAATAGTCTTCCATATTCTTTAATATATTAAAACAGTTATCTGTTCCAAGATGCCTTATCCTTGCAGGTATAAACTTTAAACCTGCTGAAGCCGCCTGTTTTAGTATTCTTTCTACACCCGGTGTCATTCCACCATGAACCTCATTAGGGCCTCCAAATTTAAGATATATACTGTCTACATAATCAATGAGCTTTAAAAGCTCGCTTTTATCCATATATTCATCAAGCACTCCTCCAAACTCAGTTGTAAGGGTAAGCTTCCCATCGCTAAAAGCTCCAGCTCCTCCCCAACCTGATACAATTGAGCATGGATCGCAGTGCTGGCATTTCATATTTTTATCAGCAATTGGGCACTTTCTATTTGCTATATTCTTTCCTTTTTCAAAAAGAGCTATTTTCAAATCTGGTTTTTCTTTAACCAGTTCGAGGGCAGCAAAAATTCCTGCTGGCCCACCGCCAACAATAATCACATCATATTCTTTCATTTAAATCACTCCTCATAGAGATTACATATAGATATTAGCAAAAACAAAGGCAATAGTCAATGAATATACGAATATTTATTATTCATTTTATATTAATGTTCGTTTTTTCACATCCTCTAAAATCTATTCCTACCTAGTGATTCAGGCCCAAGACCAGCATTTAAAAATAAATCTTAAATTTTCATTTCATTTAATTAACTATCGTTTTATGCAAAACTACGATTTACTTTAGTATTATTTTGAGTTAAAGCTTTTATATCTATGCAAAATTTAAAAAAGACTGTTTCAAAATATTTCATAAAAAATTATTTTGAAACAGCCTCCTCTGACAATCCCTGATTTTCATACATTCCAACTAAAAATTCTATACAACTTAGTATGCTATAGTACTTCTTTACTATTCTTATCACTTAGTACTTCTAAAATTCTAAGCCCGTCACTTCTGCTCCCTTTATAATCACCATAGTTATATTCTATTGGCAATATTGTCATAATAAATTGTATTATTGCCCACCAAATAGCACCGCTGAATACTTCCTGAATCCGAAATATTTCAATATTATAATTGATTATTAATCCTACAGCTATAGCTAATAAAGAGGCTAACGGGCCCCCTAGATAGGTCAATACCTCTTTAGATTTACTCTCAGGTATTACACTCCAATATGTAAACCCTCCTCCGTAAATATTTCTAATATACACTGTTACTCTATTGAATTTAAATTTTTTGCCTTTTCTTTTCCTATCGCCAATTTCAATAGTTACATCGTTTTCAGTAAAAATTAATACCCAAAATGCATGCCCTAATTCGTGGAAAAAGGTCAATATGGGACCCCATAAGAAAAAATATAATAAAACCATTGGATCAGTTGAGTAATTTAAATTCATAATTATAATTCACTCCTCATATTATTTTATTATACTTTTTCCTTATTTTCCAGTATAAGTTTATTATTCATCAGTATAATTAAAAAAATTTATATACAATCTTCAATTTGAAATCATTAATGAACAAATTACAGCGGAGGTAAAAAAAATATATGGAATGAGCATAGAGTTTCTTTGCAAACGGGAAAAGTGAATGGAATATATTTTTCTTATCGCAGCGGTGGATTAAATCTAAATTAAGAATTGCAGCATTATGCAACAGCTCTACCATACTATCTTTTTTATGTTTGAACCATTATGCATAGTTGTTATTTTTTTATAATATATATTTTTTGTCATATCCCCCGCCATTTTAAGAATATATATAATAAACCAGTAAACAAAAGGTGATTTAATGTCTACTCCGTTGTGGTTTATGCTTAAAATTTTAGCTGAGGTTGTATACGAAATATCTCAAGGTGTAGATAAAAATACTGCAATTTCAAAGGCTGCACAAAAATATAATTTAAAAGAAGATGAAATACGCCAGTGCTTATAATAACAAAAAATATTAATGCCTTGAGCATTGTGCTCAAGGCATTAATATTTATAATGGCTTTATTCTAAGATTCTTTTTCTTCTCATCTGGAAGGTCAAGACCAATGGTTCCGCCAGGATTCATTATGTTATTTGGATCAAAGTGTTTCTTAAGTGCCTTATAAACATCCATCTGGTTTTTCCCAATTTCTCCTTCAAGCCATGGAGCTGTCATCTTGCCTATGCCGTGGTGATGGCTCATTGCTGCTCCATACCTTTGTATATTGTCAAGTATTCCAGATTGATAATCAAGATAATCATCTATCTCATTTATTTTAGCTATAAAAATAAAGTATAAGTTAACTCCTTGAGGGTAAAAGTGGGACATATGAGTCATACAAATAGTGTTTGGTCTGCTCTTGCAGTACTTCCTTACATTTTCATATACATACTGAAGCTGCTCCCAGTTTACGCAGCACTCTAGCGTGTCTGTCATGAGGCCAAAATCCTGCAAATCCTCTCTCATGTATGGGTCGCTAAATCTCCCTTTTTCCCAGCCTTCTGTTACATAGCCTGTAGAATACATTGCGCCATACTTTTTGCATATCTTATTTATATTTTTCTTTACAACCTTTGTAAAAGCTGCCTCCCCATCTGTAAACCCAAGGAGCAAGCATCTTTCCATTGGCTTATAGCCTCTTAAATTCATTATTTTATCAATAGCTGTTCCTTCAACTCCGTAAAGTTTCATTGCTATATCAGTTTCTTCAGGGTCCGAAAGCCTAAATACTGATGGAAATCCAAACTGCCCCTGCATTACTTCCCTTGCAGCATTTTTAGCATCTTCCCAGTTTTTAAATATATAGCTGAATTTTCTATGATTTTCAGGCATATATCTAAATATTTTAAGTGTTGCGGAAACAAGAACTCCAAAAGTTCCTTCGCTGCCCATCATTATTTCATCAATAGATGGCCCTGTAGCTGTTGCAGGATATTCCTGCGTCTTTATTATTCCAGCTGGAGTTACATACTCTTGGCAAATAACAATATCTTCTATTTTCCCAAAGTATGTAGAATTTTGTCCTGCTCCCCTTGTAACTACCCAGCCGCCTACTGCTGAATATTCAAAGGATTGTGGAAAATGTCCGCAGGTATAAGCTCTTTTTGCTCCAAAAAGCTCCTGTGCATTATTTAAAGTCTTTTCAAGGTCAGGGCCTAACATTCCAGGTTCAACAGTTATAGTTTGATTTATTTCGTTAAACTTTATAACCTTATTCATATGAACTCTCATATCAAGGGAAACTCCGCCTTTTACACATTCCTCTCCCCTTGTAACAGAGGAGCCCCCTCCATAAACATAGATTGGGATTTTCTCCTGATTGCAGTATTCTACAATCTTAACTATGTCCTCTTTTGACCTTGGATGCAGAACAATATCAGGGACATTCTCAACAATTCCTTCACGAAGCCTCATAAGATCTATCATAGTCTTCCCATAGGCTACTTGAAGCCTTGAATAATTATCTTCCTTTACATTTTCTTCTCCTACAATATTTTTAAACACATTTATCTGCTCTTTAGTGAGCTTCGGTTTTATATCATAATCAACTTTTTCAAGCCCCATCTTTTGTGGATGCTTAAAATCTTCATCCGTCATATCAAAAACTTTTTTCATAAGCCCATAAAGCTTTGCATTTGGATGTTTAAATTCCTGAGGTCCTCCCCATTTAAGTATTGAACGGTATGAGCCCTCTGGAGGTACATCCTCATACCATTTTGGAATAAATGTTTCTTTATTTTTCCCCATTTAAACTCCCTCCTTAATATTTTGGATATTCAGTTATTTTTTGTATTTCTTCATAAAGTGGTTTCAAACTTGGATATATTTTTTTGTAAACTCTTCTATAAAGTTTTTCATAAATTTCTGAATTTTTCTTATCTGGCTCAAAGGTTTTAACATAATGAACCATACTATTTACAGCATCCGTATATTTATTAAAAACTCCAAGCCCAACAAATCCATTTATTGCTGCTCCAAGTGCAGAGGTTTCATAAGTATGTACTTTATATATGGGCTTTCCAAACATGTCCGATGTAATTTGGCAAATTGTATCACTTTGGGAGCCTCCCCCTGCAACAACTGCCCTTTCAATTTTTGTTCCAGACTTTTTTTCAATATGTTCTGCTCCTTCTATAAGTCCATAATTTATACCTTCAACAATAGCCCTATATGTGTGAGCCCTTGTATGAACATCTCCAAAGCCAATAATTGCGCCCTTAGCCTCCGGAGTTTTAAGACTTGCCCCCCAATAAGGATTTAATATAAGTCCCTGTGATCCTGGAGGTATTTCCTTTAACAGCCCATTTAAAAGTTCTTCAGGAGCTACACCAGTTTCCTTTGCCTTTATCATTTCCCTCAAACCAAACTCTTTTTTAAACCAGCTTATCATCCAATATCCTCTAAATATTTCTACCTCTGCGTTATAATACCCCGGAATAGACGCAGGATAAGCAGGAAGAAATTGAAGTGCTTCAAAGTACTTTTTTTCTGTAGTTTGAATAGTAGCTGTAGTTCCAAAACTTATGCTGGCAGAACTTGATGTTAAACATCCATTTCCAAGAGTTTCACAGCCTTTATCTGAGCCCGCCGCAATAAGGGGCGTCCCCTCTTTAATTCCTGTTTCAATGGATGCCTCATGGGTTATGGCTCCAAGAGGTTCCCCTGGTTCTACAAGCTCTGGCAGCTTTTCTCTTTCAATTCCAAATAATGCCCATTTATAATTACTATTTGATTTCACCCAGCATCTATTTTTATAGTCAAAAGGGATATGCCCTACCTGGCATCCCACAGAGTCAACAAATTTACCGCAAAGCTTGTAAGATAAATACCCTGAAAGAAGCAAATATTTATATGTCTTTTCCCAAATCTCAGGCTGATTTTCTTTAATCCAGTTTGCTTTTCCTTGCTTTCTAAATATATCGATAGATTTTTTCATTCCAACAGAATAAAACATTAAGTTATTATAAAAAGGAAGTGGTTCTTCACATTTTGCCATTCTCTGATCAAGCCATACAATTGCAGGCCTTAAGCAGTTCCCATCTTTATCCACATTAACAACTGTATCCCTTTGAGTAGTTACAACTACTGCTCCTACATTATTAAACTCATTAGGGCACATTTCTTTAACCCTTTTACAAGCTAAGCATCCATTTGACCAATATACATCGGGATCCTGCTCTGCCCATCCAGGTTCAGTTGAAAAATATGGTTCAAATCCAATTTTTGATTTTCCAATAAGCTTTCCACTTTTGTCAAAAATAATAGCTCTTATGCTCTGTGTACCGCAGTCTATTGAAAGGACAAACTGCTCTCCCATTTTATTTTACCCCCCTAAGCATATAATTCATATCAGAAGTTGCAATAACATCAACTCCTGTATGAAAAACATCCTTTAAAATTACCTCCCCTCTTTTAGCCGGATGGTCTACCTCAACAGTATTTATTAGCTTCATAAGAGGAAAAACATATTTAATTGGTATTTCACCATTTGTTCTTACAGAAAGTCTTGGGACTTCTTCATATACTGTCTTTACTGTAGATGTAACACTTCTTACAGGGTTTTTTATTTCATTTATTGCAAACTCCTTGCCTTTAGGGCACATATTCCCTGAAACCAATATATCGTTAGCTTTTTCTTCTACACTAAGTTCACAGCCATTAGGGCATCCTATACAAACCAAAGTTTTCAAATTATCACCCCTCCATAACTATATTTATCTCGCCGTTATCCTTTAAATTAAGTTTTGAAATATCAAAAGTTATCCTTTCCATTTCAGGAGGCTTCAGTTTGTTATACTTTCTGCTGAAAATCACTTGACCATCATATAAAAGCTTCACTGTCATCTTATCTCTTATGTCTCTTGATCTAAAATATGCAATTACTTTCTGATTTAATGAATTGATATCAATATATTGCGGAACAGCATATAAAAATTTGCTGTCAGCATTCATCCTTATTAGTTTTCTATCCTTATGCTCCTTTGCATATTTTGCAGCATTTTCTCCAGCAATTTCCCCGCTTTCAGAAACATAGTCAACTAAGTCATTAACATGAAGAGCATTTCCGCAAGAAAATACGCCTTCAAGCCCTGTCATTAAATTTTGATCTACAAAGGGTCCCTTTGTTTTCCTATCTATTTTAATATTCAGAGATTCTGCAATTTCATTTTCAGGAATAAGCCCGACAGATAAAACTAATCCATCACATTCAACAATTTTCTCGGTGCCTGGGATTGGAATCATCTTTTCATCTACCTTAGAAATTTCCACAGCATTTAATCTATCGTCTCCAAATACTCTTGTAACAGTATGCGAAAGATGAAGCGGAATCGAAAAATCATCAAGGCACTGAGCAATATTTCTTGATAATCCTGAAGGTGTGCTTTTAGCCTCATAAACGCCTTCAACTGTGCATCCTTCAAGGGTAAGCCTTCTTGCCATAATAAGGCCTATATCCCCGCTTCCTAAAACCACACATTTTTTAAAAGGAAGATATCCCATCATATTCACAAAATACTGTGCTGTTCCTGCTGTATATATTCCGGCAGGCCTTGTACCTTGAATAAAAACCTGCCTCCAAGTTCTCTCCCTGCATCCATTTGCAAGAACTATTGCTTTAGCTTTAATTTTTTTAACTCCATATTTTGAATTTACAATAGTAATTAAAAATTCTTCTCCCTGCTTTTTTATTTCTGTAACAAAAGTCGAAGTTTCAACATCTATATCCTTTTCAAGAACCATATCAATATATCTTCCTGAATATTCAGGTCCGGATAGTTTTTCTTTAAACCTTATAAGCCCAAATCCATCATGTATGCACTGCTTTAATATTCCCCCAAGAAGCTTTTCTCTCTCAATTATAAGGGTTTTCCCGCCACATTCATTTGAGGCAAGTGCTGCTGCAAGACCTGCAGGTCCGCCGCCTAATACCACAACATCATAATTATCCATACTATCACCCCCCGGTAATTATTTGCTTTGTTTTGTTTCGCTAACAAGTATATTTGATCCTTCACCCTTTTTAGTTACTTTAGTAGGATCAATTCCTTTTTCTTTTGAAATAATATTTAAGACCTGAGGCATACAAAAGCCTCCTTGGCATCTTCCCATTCCAGGTCTTACTCTTCTTTTAATTCCATCTATTGTTCTTGTAGGTATAGGGGAATTAATGGCATCTATTATTTCTCCTTTACTTATTTCTTCGCATCTGCAGACAATAACTCCATAATCAGGCCTCTTTTTAATAAGCTCACTCCTATCATTTTCATTCATAAGGCTGAGATCTGGAATGCCCTTTCTATACGGATTAAAGTTTTCCTTTTTCTTAACTTTCATCATTTTTGAAAGCACATCTATAGTAATTCTCTCTATCTCCCTTGATATAGCAGGCGCTGATGCAAAACCCGGGGACTGTATTCCGGCAGCATATACGAGGTTTTCTACATATTCAGATTTTTCAACTATAAAATCTTCCTCATATGTAGCAGCCCTTACCCCTGCAAAATAAGTTATTATATCCCCTTTATTTATGCCGGGAAGTATTGGAAAATGTTTATTTGCAATTGCATTTATATTTTCCATATGGGTTGAAAAATCTTCCCTTAAAGGCTGCTCATAAGCGTCAGGCCCTACTAAAATGTTTCCATCAACAGTTTTAACAATTCCTCCACCCTTTGTATTCCCCTTTACAATAGTAAGGCTTGGTTTTGCTAATACAGAATGTAGTAAACGTCCCTTTTTCTTATCAAGAATTAATATTTCACCTTTTCTTGGATGTATGGAAAAGAATTTATCCCCTGCCATATCTGCAATAACATCTGCAAAGCAGCCTGCAGCATCTATAACAACCTTAGGAAATATTTTCCCGCGGTTTGTTTCCACATAAACAATTTTGTCTTCTTCTTTGTGTATGGAAAGTACAATTGTATTAAGTGAAATCTCTGCTCCATTCATGACTGCATTTTCACCATAGGCTACTGTCATCTTATAGGGACATGTAATTGCTGTAGATGGGAAGAAAAGGGCCCCTCCCACATTGTCATCTGCGTAAGGCTCGTACTTTTTTATTTCACTTTGAGATACAAGCTTTATTTTATCAAGACCATTTTTCTTCCTCCTGGCATCTACAATTGGAAAAGCAGCTTTCAAAATCTTTTTATCAAAAAGAACTAAAGAACCTGTCCTGTTTAATGGCACATCAAGTTCTTTTGCAATTTGTGTATAAAGCCTGTTCCCCTCTACATTAAATCTTGCCTTATTAGAACCTGGTTTTGGTTCAATTCCTGGATGAACCATTCCATCATTTCTTGAAGATGCATGCATAGCTACGTCTTCTTCTTTATCAACCAATAAGCAGGAAATATCCCATTTTGAAAGCTCTCTTAAAATAGAGCACCCTGTTACCCCTCCGCCAATAACAAGCACATCTACCTTTTTACCATCAAGAGTCCCATCTTTAATAGATGGCGCTTTAATTGGAGGACTTTTAAACCCTTCCACCTCCATATTGTTAACTACGCCCTTGTATCCCTTGTTAGCAGCTATTTGCCCTGCCTTTATAAAATCATCCCAACTTTTAACTTTTCCTTCTAAAATTATTGACTTATGCCATTCTTTTAAATAAACTTCTCCATTTACATTTTTATTTATAGCACTCTTAATTTTATTTAAGGATTTCATTTTATGCACCCCCCATGTTTGGACATTCGGACATCTATAACCCTATTGTAGTCCCCTGCATAAATTATATAAAGCTTGAAAAAGAGCCTGTTCTCCTGTTATTCCTTGTATATTTCAAATATTCAGAAACTTGCTCACTCTTTCAATGAAAATCGTCCGTATTCTTATCAAAAAATCTCAATAAATTTTTTATTATTATTGTTGATTTATATATTCTTACAGTTTATAATGTATAAAATAGTAATAGAAATGTATTAATAAAACACGAAAGGGAGGAAATAAATGAAAAATATCATTAAAAATGATATTGTTGGAATGAATATGGTCGCTATTGAAGTAAAAAGAATATTAAATCTTCATCCTATGTTGAAGCTTTTAGTTTGTATTACAGCTATTTTGCTTTTTCTTGATATTATACTCATTTAACTAATTGGGATAAAAAGATTTGTTATTATAATATATAAAGGAGCTTTAAGCTCCTTTTTTTTAATACTGTGGAAAATAATATATATTCCCAGGAATTATAAATTTTAGATAATAAAATGTTTCTTTAAATCCCTCTATATACATCCATCTTTCCATATCTAAAATCAGTATCTTATCATCAATTTTAAGAATTTCCTGTTCTTCTTTTGTGGGTACTCTTGGAATGACAGTTTGATCTATTTTAGTAATTGTTATTTTTAAATCTTTAAGCATGATTTTAGCAAGGGAAGAATTTAAATCAAATTTCCCATCAATTTTTTTCACTTTACCATCAAAGTATGAATCTTCAATTGCTATTGGCCTTTCATCTGCATACCTTATTCTTTTAAGATATAAACATTCTTTTGGACTTTGCCATCTTAAAAGATGTGCTAATTCCTTATCAGGAGTGATTATTTTTTTCTCTTTAACATCGTTTACTGACTTAATTCCCCTTGCTTCAAGAGAATAAGTGAGACTAATAAGTGGCTCAAATCCAAGAGAAGGCTGCTTTCTTGCTACAAATGTTCCTATCCCTTGTTTTTTATAAAGGTATCCCTCATTTACAAGAATAGAAAGTGCCTCCCTTACTGTAGCCCTGCCAACCCCATACTCTTCCATTAATATTTTTTCTGATGGTATTTGTTTATCTACTTCATATGTACCATTTCTAATTTTATCTAAAATTTCATCCTTTAGTTGAATATAAAGAGGAATATGTTTTCCTTTATCTATCATAGCTTTCAACCTCGTTTTTATATATTTAATCCATTAACTTTTAAATCAAAATCCCATTTTAATTAAGTTTTACTTTATGTATGAAATTATACCCTAACAAAAATTTTTATGCAATTTTTAAAAATTGAGACAGATATTGAAATAGAAACCATTGATAACGTAATTGAATTTTTTTCAATTCTTTGCTATAATAATAACAAATTGAATATTCTTTTTTCGGTTGGATGAATTTTTAATTCATTTTCAAGAGAATTCTGCTTCTGGGGTGGGGAGCTCATTTTGAGCTCCTCACTTTTTTATTTTTTTAATTCTCTTATTATAATTTTTAAAAATCGGTTAAAACATGATTAAATATATTTCAAAGGGGGTTTTTAAATGTCATCACAGGATGTCTTGGTTTTTATATTAATAAGCGTTGTTGTTGTTGCTTTTTTAGTTATAAATATTTTCTTGAGAAAAAAAGACAAATAAAATATTGTAATTATAACAAAACTTAATTGAAATGCTTATAGTAAATAAATTGTTTACTATAAGCATTTTTATTT
>DHEX01000131.1:0-878 GCA_002400085.1 Clostridiaceae bacterium UBA4839
GAAGTTACTTTTTCAATTAATAAAATCTAAATTGCTTAGGGAAAATGATTACTTGGTTATTGACATTTTTAAATAATAATTGTAGAATAAGCAAAAGGATAAAGACAATGATTGGGAAGAGTAAATAATGATAGGATTAACAGAGATGGAAGTTCAAAGGCTGGGAAACTTCCTTAATACAAATTATTGAAAACCACCCATGAGTTCCTTCTTGAAATTAGTAGAGAAAGGCGCAGGCTGCGTTAAAGCTTTTAAGTGGGTTATTATATTATTTACCAATTCGGGTGGAACCGCGGGAATAAGCTCTCGTCCCTTTGTGGATGAGGGCTTTTATTTTGTTAAAAATGGTTATTATAGCTGTAAAGCAATGTAAGATAATAATTGCTTACAGATATGGAATAATACAAAAAATTTAATCAATAAAAAGGAGGAATAAGCATGATAAAAGTTCAATTAAAGGATGGAAAGATTATGGAGTTTGATGCTCCGGTTGAGGCTAAAGAAGTCGCTAAGAAGATTGGCATGGGACTATATAAATCAGCTATGGTTGCAAGGCTCAATGGAAAGGTTGTGGATTTATCTACTGTTATTGATAAGGACAGCAGCCTTGAAATATTAACCTTTGATGATGCTGATGGTAAGTGGGCGCTTAGGCATACTGCATCCCATATTTTAGCACAGGCAGTTAAAAGGTTATATCCAGATATAAAGCTTGCAATAGGACCTGCAATTGATACAGGTTTCTATTATGATTTTGATGCTGATTTTCCAATTACTGAAGACATGTTTCAGGATATTGAAAATGAAATGAGGAAGATTGTAAAAGAAAATTATCCTCTTGAAAGATTTGAACTTCCAAGAAATGAAGCAATAAAATA
>DHEX01000131.1:1047-5754 GCA_002400085.1 Clostridiaceae bacterium UBA4839
CTTGGCAAGGAGTTAGATCTATTTAGTATGCATGAGGAAGGGCCAGGATTCCCATTCTTCCATCCAAAGGGAATGGTATTAAGAAATGTTCTTGAAGATTTTTGGAGAAAAGAGCATATAAAAAATGGCTACAAAGAAGTTAGAACTCCTATAATATTAAATGAAGAATTATGGCATCAGTCTGGACATTGGGATCATTATAAAGAAAATATGTATTTTACTAAAATAGATGGTATGGATTATGCTATAAAGCCAATGAACTGTCCTGGAGGAATACTTATATATAAAAATCAAATGCACAGCTACAGAGAACTTCCAATAAGATTGGCAGAATTAGGGCTTGTTCATAGACATGAGGCATCTGGAACACTTCATGGGCTTATGAGGGCAAGATGCTTTACTCAAGATGATGCGCATATATTTATGATGCCTTCACAGATAAAAGAGGAAGTTTTAGGTGTAATTAAACTTACTGATTACTTCTATAAAGTGTTTGGCTTTGATTATCATGTTGAACTTTCAACAAGACCAGAGAATTCCATGGGAAGCGATGAAGATTGGGAAAGAGCAACAAATGGTCTTAAGGAAGCTCTTAATGCAGCAGGAATGGATTATATAATCAATGAAGGCGATGGGGCATTTTATGGACCTAAGATAGATTTCCATCTTAAAGATTGCATAGGAAGAACATGGCAGTGCGGAACTATACAGCTTGATTTCCAGATGCCTGAAAGATTTGACTTAACATATATAGGAGAAGACGGAGAAAAGCATAGACCAGTTATGATTCATAGAACTATATTTGGAAGCATTGAAAGGTTTATTGGAATATTGATTGAAAACTATGCAGGGGCATTCCCAACATGGCTTTCACCTGTTCAAGTAATGATACTTCCTGTAACAGATAGGGCTAATGACTATTCTAAAGAGCTTGAGAAAAAGCTGTTTGATATGGATATTAGAGTTGAATCTGATCTTAGAAATGAAAAGATTGGATATAAGATTAGAGAAGCTCAAATGCAAAGGGTTCCATATATGCTTATCATTGGTGATAAGGAAGTTGAAAATAAGAATGTATCAGTTCGTGGAAGAAAAGCTGGAGACATGGGAACTTTAAGTTTTGATTCATTTGTAGAAATGATTGAGGACGAAATAAAAAGCAAGAAAAATTAAATGTTTGACAACTAATTTTAGGTGTGATAAAATAAACAAGTGATTAAGAAGAAGCCGTCCGCTTCTCACCCTAAGCCAAAGGCAAATGGGTTAATAATATACATTGATTTTATGCGGATGGGTTTCCATCCGCTTTTTTTTATTTCCCAAATTATTAGGAGGTGGAACTTATTAGTAAACAAAATTTTGTCAATGAAGAAATCCGCGAAAAGGAAATAAGATTGATTGGCGATGACGGAGAGCAACTTGGAATAGTTTCTTCAAAGGAAGGAATTGAAATGGCAGAATCTAAGCATCTTGATCTTGTAATGATTGCACCCCAGGCAAAACCACCAGTATGCAAGATAATGGATTATGGAAAGTATCTATATGAGATTCAGAAAAGAGAAAAAGAAGCTCGTAAGAAGCAGAAAGTAATTAGTATAAAAGAAATACGGTTAAGCCCAGGAATTGAAGAACATGATATAGATGTAAAGTGTAAAAATGCTGGAAAATTCTTGAGAGAGGGAGACAAGGTCAAGGTCACTGTTAGATTTAGAGGAAGAGAAGCTGACTATTCTCACTTTGGAGAAGAATTGCTAAGAAAAATAGCAGATAAACTTCAGGAAGTGAGTGTAATAGAAAAAGAACCAAAACTTGAGGGTAGAAATATGTCAATGACGCTTACCCCAAAGAAAGCTTGATAAAGAGAGGAGGAATTTTTTATGCCTAAAATGAAAACACATAGAGGAGCAGCTAAAAGAGTAAGAAAAACTGCTAATGGTAAATTTAAGAGAGCTCACGCTTATCATAGTCATATTCTTAATAAGAAAACTCAAAAAAGAAAGAGAAATTTAAGAAAAGGTGCATACGTACACACAACTTTAGAAAAATCAGCAAGAAAGCTGTTGCCATATGAATAGTTAGAAAAAAAGGAGGGATTGAAAAATGGCTAGAGTTAAAAGAGCAGTAAGTTCACATAAACATCGTAGAAAAGTTCTAAAACAGGCTAAAGGATACTATGGTGCTAAGAGCAAATCATATGTAATTGCTAATCAAGCTGTAATGAAAGCTATGAGAAGCGCTTATGTTGGAAGAAAATTAAAGAAAAGAGATTATAGAAAACTTTGGATAGCAAGAATTAATGCAGCAACAAGAGCAAATGGTCTTTCATATTCAAGGTTTATAAATGGTCTTAAAAAAGCAGGTGTTGATATAAATAGAAAGATGCTTGCAGACATTGCAGTTAATGATGAGGCTGCATTTACTGATCTTGTAAATGTAGCAAAAGAAAAATTAAACGCATAGTTGTTGCATGGGGCCTGTTATATCAGGTCTCTTTATTTTTTCGCCACATTATAATATGAGTTTAGCATACAATTGGTTATACTATATATAATTACATATATAGCATATATTTTTGATCCTTTCAGGAGGGTTTTAATATGATTTACAAACAACAGGGAGAAAAACTAAAATTCTATAAATTACAACCAGATCAAGTATTGGTCTTAGGATTTGCAGCAGTTATATTAACTGGTGCTTTTCTATTAATGATGCCTGTAGCATCTTCAGATGGAACTGTTACACCATTTATAGATTGCCTTTTTACATCTACATCAGCAGTATGTGTAACGGGACTTGTAACTGTAGACACGGGTGTACATTGGTCACTTTTTGGTCAGATTGTAATAATGCTTTTAATTGAAACAGGTGGTCTTGGTTTTATGACCTTTGCTACTATGTTTGCAATTCTACTAGGAAGGCGTATAAGTTTAAAAGAGAGATTGATTATGCAGGAAGCCTATAATTCTTTTAGCATACAGGGTATAGTTAAACTTGCACTTTACGTTATGGGAATAACCTTTACTATAGAAGGTATAGGGGCTGTTCTGTTAGCTACACAGTTTGTGCCTCAATATGGATGGGCAAAAGGCATTTATTTTGGTATATTTCATGCTGTTTCTGCTTTTTGTAATGCAGGATTTGATTTAATTGGTGGTTTTAAAAATTTAACACCCTATGTAGAAAATGCAGTAGTAAGCCTTACTATTGGCGGTCTTATTGTTATTGGCGGAATAGGATTTGCAGTTATAACTGAACTTTTAAATTATAAGAAGTCAAAAAAACTTTCACTGCATGCGAAAGTTGTATTATCTACTACTGCTATATTAATAGTATCAGGAGCGGTATTATTTTATTTATTCGAACGTTCAAATCCAGAAGCCATGGGGAATTTAAGCCCAAAGGGGAAAGTACTTGCAAGTCTTTTTGCTTCAATAACCCCAAGAACAGCAGGATTTAATACTATACCAACAGAGAAAATGACACTGGCAGGACAATTTTTAACAATAATTCTTATGTTTATAGGAGCTTCTCCAGGTTCAACAGGAGGAGGAATTAAAACTTCTACAGCTGCACTTTTATTTATGACAGTTGTGGCAGTAGTACATGGCAGAGAAGATACAGAAATAGATAAAAAAAGAATCAGCAAAGAGCTTGTATATAGAGCTATAGCTATAACATTAATAAGTTTTAGCCTTGTAATGCTTGTTACTATGATATTATGTCTAACTCAAAAAGGAACATTTATACAGTTTTTATATGAGGCAACTTCTGCTTTTGGAACAGTTGGTCTTACATTGGATTTGACTACACATTTAAATTGGTTTGGAAAACTTATTATTCTTCTTACTATGTATGTAGGAAGGGTTGGAGTATTAACTATTGCACTTGCATTTGCTAAGAAACAAATAAGTGCTGGTAAAAATATCAAATATCCTGAAGATAAAATACTTGTTGGTTGATATTAAGGAGGGTTTTATATGGCTGGAAAACAATATGTTGTTATAGGTCTTGGAAGATTTGGATCAAGTGTTGCAAGGACATTACATTCTTTAGGGAATGAAGTATTAGCAATTGATTCTGATGATGAAACTATACAGAAAATATCAGAAAGTGTTACTCAAGCAGTTCAAGCAGATGCTACAGATGAGGGGACATTAAAATCTCTTGGAATTAGAAACTTTGATGTAGCAGTAATTTCTATTGGCTCTGATATACAGGCAAGTATTATGGCAACTTTGATTGTAAAAGAGATGGGAGTCAAATATGTTATTGCAAAGGCACAAAATGAAATTCATGCAAAAGTTCTTTACAAAATTGGTGCAGACAGGGTTGTATTTCCTGAAAGGGATATGGGAACTAGGGTAGCACATAATTTATGTTCGGCTAATATATTGGATTATATAGAATTATCACCTGATTACAGCATAATGGAAGTTACTGCCCTTGATGACTGGACAAATAAGTCTTTAAGGCAGCTTGGTATGAGAAGTAAATATGGTGTAAATGTCATGGCAATTAAAAAAGGAAAGGGAAATGATATAAACATATCTCCTTCAGCAGATGATGTTATAGAAAAAGATGACATACTTGTGGTCATTGGTGGAATAGAAGAATTAGGTGCTATTGAAAGAAGTAGATAGTAAGGAATGATGATATGATAGGGAAAGATGGCAGGCATGTAAAAGAAGCTGTAAAGCTAAAACAAAA
>DHEX01000116.1 GCA_002400085.1 Clostridiaceae bacterium UBA4839
CACATATTGACTGGAATAATTATCAATGCTCATTATGCTGCCGCATTCAAGAGCATTACAGCGCTGAAAATCTTCTCTAATAAGCAGCTGTTCGATTTTTTTTTCAATACCTCTTGATATATTGCTTCCATTTTGATCAATAAGTTCAATATGGACTGTGTTTTCATTATCTGTATCTGTCCATATATGAATTCCACCTGCTGCGTTATATGTTCTAACTGCATATCTGTTCATTGGAAGTAAAGCCATGCCGCAATCAAAAACATTAGAGCCAGAGGAGGTAATTCCTGAAATAATTGAGTTTTTTATGGTGTTTGAAGCATTGCTATTATCACAAGTCAATATAATAGGTCTGGATTTCTTCACAACATTAACAAAGGCTGAACCAAGCAGTGTGCAAAATTCAGGAGTTATATCTATATTGATTTCACCTTTTATATCTTTGCTGCCAAAGAATGATTTGGTTCCTTTCGTTCCCCACACTAAATTTTTATTGATAATACTGCCCTCTTCAACATATTTTTGGGGCCAAATCTTAATATTAGGCCTTATTAACGCTGAAGATGAAATTTCTGATTCATCACCAACTATAGAGTTTTCATATATATCAACATTGTTTTTGGTTATAGATTTACTGCAAATAATTGTCCCTCTTAGCTCATTATTTTTTCCAATGTGAACCATATCCCAAAGTATGCTTCGCTTTATGGTAGAGCCCTCTTCAATGGTACAATTATTGCCAATAATGCTGTAAGGCTTAATAACAGCACCATTTTTTATAGTACAGTTTTCACCTATATAAACAGGGGAATCTATTTTTGCTTCATTTGATATTTGTGAATTCGATCTATTACCACTAAATTTATTGTAAAGTTTAATTTTACCGCCTAAAGCATCAAAATTTGTACTCATATAGGTTTTTAAATCCCCAATATCAGACCAATATGAATCAGTTATGTACCCAAACATTGGTGCTTTTTCTTTAAGCAATTTTGGAAATAAATCCTTGCTAAAATCAAAAACATCACCTTTTTTATAATGAGAAAAGGCTTCAGGTTCAAGAATATATATTCCTGTGTTAACAGTGTCGCTAAATACCTCTCCCCAAGAAGGCTTTTCTAAAAATCTTACTATTTTATTTTCATCATCAAGAATAACTATCCCATATTCAAGCGGAATGGGCTGTCTTTTTAAAACTAGGGTTGCAACAGATTTATTCTTTTTATGAAATTTTACAGCATCAATAAGATCAATATCAGTTATTGCATCCCCGCTTATTACAATTACAGTATCATTTAAAAATTCACCTGTGTTTAAGACACTTCCTCCTGTTCCAAGAGGGGACTCCTCAGTAAAATAGCTTAAATTTATGCTGAATTTCGATCCATCGCCAAAATAGTCTTTTATTATATTGGGATGGTAGTATAATGTTGCAGCTATATCATTTATATCATGCTCTTTTAAAAGATTTATTATATGCTCCATAACAGGGGTGCCAACTATCGGAACCATTGGCTTTGGAATTGTACAGGTAAGTGGACGAAGTCTGGTCCCTTCGCCCCCTGCCATAATTATTGCCTTCATAAATCCACCTCCAATTATGCTTTTAATTTAAATACGATTATGCCTATAATCATTAAAGCTATCCCAATGATTTTTGTATAATGAAACGATATTTGCTTTGTACCAAATGCTCCCAGGGCATCAATAATTGCTGCAGATGAGAGCTGAGCTATAAGTATAGTGCCAATTGAATAGGTGGGACCTAATTCTGAAATACCTTTCATAACTGTATAAATAATGGCTGTTCCTAAAACCCCGCCTGTTAAATATAGTTTATTAATTTCACCAATTCTTTTCATATCACCATTTTTGGCAATAAAAAAAATAATCAAAGTTAATAGGAAACCAGTACCCTGTACCAAGAGATTTGTTTCCCAAAGACCGATTTTTTCACTGGATCTTGTATTAAAAACTCCCTGTATTGTCATAAAAACACCAGCAAGTATGGAAAAAATTATTCCGGCCATAAAGTCACCTCAAACTTTATTATTCCCCCATGCTTTTTTTTTATAACGATGCAAATAAAAAAGGGAGCTGTTATAAAATTTCATGATTGTGAAAAACACAAAGAAAGTGGAGATAAAAAAAATATATGAAATGAAATGAATAATGGTAGGGAGCGGTCTTGACCGTTCCGCTCTCCCAAATTCAGATTATCCTGCAAATGCTACAGAATGAAATTGTTACTGGGTGTTGGCACCGTTTCGCCCTCCTAGGTTTCGTTCGTTCATCAACGGAACGGTCAAGACCGTTCCCTACAGGTACGCCCAGCATTTTTTACCTGAGAATCTCTTTGCGAACGAAAAATACCGGTGTCAGTCTCTTGATATCTAAAATTTTTAAATGTCAAATGTCAAGAGGCTGGCACCGAAGCCAATGGAACGGTCAAGACTGTTCCCTACTTGATTCTAAATTTAAGCTGTACAGGGTTGTGATTGCTGTTTTTAAACCCGAGATTAACTGTAGAAATATTTAATACCTTTATATTGTCAGATACTAAAAACCCATCAGTAATTGAAGTGAAGTTTTTATCCTTTATATAGGGCATGGAGGCGGATCTAAATGTTGGATATTTAGTATCATAAACAAACTTGAAATTTTTCATTTTAAAATCTTTAGGAATATAGGAAAGACCTTGTGGAAACCCTTCTGAGCATTTATAGGGAGAATCATGGAGGATATAACCAAAGTTGCCGCCTGCAATAATATAGTTGCCCTTTTTATATTCCCCCTCAATATAGTTTTTAATTTCTTTTATTTGTAAAAGTTTTGCTTTATCATTAGTAGAATTATCATTCAAGTCAAAGTTTAACAAAATAAGCTTTTTACCATTTGATAAATAAAATTCAGTTGTAGAAAATGCTTTCTTCTGATCAAACATTTTCATTGGCCATTTTTTATTAGAAGGAAGTGCATATCTTTCTGAAGAATTTGCCCTATATTTAAAAAATACTGCATCCCCACAATAAACTTGTCCAAGCGGCATATTAATAGGGTAGGGTATAAAGCTAACTTTATGTATAGGGTTAAAAATACTGCCGTAATTTTTAAGCTTATTTTGCACATAATTAAATTGATTTATTTTATAGCTTCTCTTTGATTCAACATCTACATCCTGAAGCATTATAAAATCATAGTTATTTTTTACTAGAAAATCAGATGTTGAGTTTAAATTATTTTCTACCCGCTTTTTTGAATAAGCTTTTGTTGAAAGACCTCCTTCAAAATAATATTCAGCATTTTCGTCTAATATTGAATAACTGACATTGTATGATAATAAACTTAAATCAGTATTTGTATCTATTACTGATTTGGTATTATTAATTATTTCAAGGTCTTCTATTTCAGCAGGTTTGTATTCATTAAAATGTATGTATCCTAAAAAAACACACAATAAAGAAATTATTAATAGAGCAATTAATAAAATAAATTTGAAGATTTTTTTCATAATAACACCCCAAGCTAAATTTATAATGAAACCATATATACTATTATATCAAAATTAATTAAATATCAAATAATTCTTATAGAATTGAGAATTAAATCAATTAACAAAAGGGACCTATATTTACTTAAAACAGATTAGCATAAATTGGATATAGGATAGTATATATATTATATGATGATATTTGATGCAATAATAATATAAAATAATGAGTTACATTTTATATGATGGCTACCATCTGTGATATCTAATGGATGCTACGCCCCTTAAAAGTTCTTCGTGTATATGTACTTTTTGAATTCTATTAGTTATTTCAAATCTCAGTATAAATTTATATAATTTATCAAACCAAAAATTTTGTTCCTATACTTTTTAGTTTCATAGCATTATTAATAACAAAAGCCGTTTAGTTAGCTTCTATCAGCCATATAGATTGCTTTATATTAATCTGGTGGTAATTTGACCCTCAACAGGAAAAAACTATAACTCAATTAAAGAACAGCATTTAATGGGTAGGCATCCGTTTGGGACATTAAGGATGGCAGCCGTGGAGTAAATACACAAAAAAGGGGAATGGGAAATGGAAAACGAAAAAATATTAGAGATCAAGGACCTGCATACTGGCTTTAGATTTGAAGATAAGTATTTTGATGCAGTGGATGGAGTTTCTTTTTCCTTATATAAAAATGAGTTATTGGCAATAGTTGGAGAATCTGGCTGTGGGAAAAGCACTATTGCTAACTCTATAGTGGGGCTCCATGATAAAAACCACACTAGAGTCAGTGGAGAGATAATTTATGATGACGAAAATGTGGTTAATTATTCTGAAGAGCAATTTAATAAAATTAGAGGAAAGGATATTGGCTTCATTTTTCAAGATCCATTGGCCTCATTAAATCCATTGCATAGGGTCGGAGAACAGATAAAAGAGGCATTAATTTATCATACTGATTTAACCAAGGAACAAAGGCATGAAAGAATGTTGTATCTTTTAGGCAGGGTAGGCATTGTTAACCCTGAAAGAACAGCCCGTCAATTTCCTCATGAATTATCTGGTGGTATGAGACAAAGGGTTTTGATTGCTATGGCACTTTCTTGTAAACCCAACATTGTTATAGCAGATGAGCCAACTACTGCACTAGATGTTACAATACAAGCTCAGATATTAGACCTTTTATCAGAACTTCAAAATGAAATTCATGCAGGAATTATACTTATTACACATGATTTGGGAGTAGTTGCACAGATGGCTGATAGAGTTGCTGTAATGTATGCTGGACAATTTGTTGAAGTTGCTGAAGCAAAGGAACTTTTTAGGAATCCCCTTCACCCTTATACAAGATCATTGTTACATTCAATACCGCAATCTGATGCAGTAGGAGCAGAACTAAATGTTATCCAAGGGATGGTCCCTTCTTTGAAAAACTTGTCAAGGGATGGGTGCCGTTTTGCACCGAGAATTCCATGGATTCCTGATTCAGAGCATGAAAAAAACCCTATACTTCATCAGATTTCAAGAGATCATTTTGTAAGATGTACTTGTTGGGAGAATTTCCACTTTGAAAATGAAGGGGGCTGCTAAAATGAGTTTCTTAGAAGTAAATGATTTAAAAGTTCATTTTCCTGTCCGTGGAGGTTTTTTTAATACTATACAGGATTATGTTTATGCAGTCGATGGAGTCAGTTTTAAAATTGATGAAGGAAAGACCTATGGACTTATTGGTGAATCCGGATCTGGAAAAACTACTATAGGGAAAGCTATTGTTGGGCTTGAAAAACCAACGGCTGGAGAAATTTTATATTATGGTCAGTTGGTAAATAAAAAAAGACTTAGAAAAAAATTAGGATATAACAAAGAAGTTCAAATGATTTTTCAGGATGTTTTATCCAGTTTGGATCCCAGAAAAAGGATTCGTGATATTATTGCGGAGCCAATTAGAAATCATGAAAAATTAACTAAGGAAGAAGAAATGAAAAGGATTTTAACACTGCTGGATATAGTTGGGATGCCATCGGATGCTTTATTTAAATACCCACATGAGTTTTCAGGGGGGCAAAGGCAAAGAATAGGGGTGGCAAGAGCTGTAGCTTTAAATCCAAAACTTATTGTTGCAGATGAGCCTGTTTCTGCACTTGACTTATCAGTTCAAGCACAGATATTAAACTTCTTAAAGAAGATACAAAAAGATTTTAACTTAAGCTATATTTTTATATCTCATGATTTAGGCGTAGTAAAGCATATGTGTGATTATATTTATATTATGCATAGAGGGAGGTTTGTAGAAGCTGGCACAAGGGAAGATATATATAACAATCCTCAGCATATTTATACTAAAAGATTGATTGCAGCAATTCCAGAAGTTGATGCTGAAAATAGGGAAGAAGCGCGTATAAAGAGAATTAAGGTTGAACAGGAATATAGTGAAAAGGAAAGTATATTCTATGATGAAAATGGAAAAGTATTTGATTTAGTTCCAATCTCCGATACGCACTATGTTGCAATAAAAAATAAGGAGGATTTAGGGTATGTGGAAAACAGTATTGCGTAGAGTATTATTGATGATACCTCAGCTTTTCATATTAAGTATAATTGTTTTTGCCCTTGGTCAGGCAATGCCTGGAGATCCTTTTACAGGGCTAATAACTCCTCAAACAAAGCCTGAAGCTATTGAGGCATTAAGAGAAAAAGCTGGACTAAATAATCCAATACCTGTTCAGTATAAGGATTGGATGGTTAGGATTCTCAGGGATGGAAACTTTGGTCAATCTTATACCTACAAAATGCCTGTTAGTACATTAGTAGGTAATAGAGTAGCAAATACATTATGGTTATCATTATTAACTGTAATATTAATATATTTAATTGCTATACCACTTGGTATTAATGCGGGGAGGTATCAGGATTCTGCGTTTGACAAGGGAGTGGTAATATACAACTTTATTAGCTATGCAATCCCTTCATTTATATTAGGTTTAATATTTTTGCTAGTATTTGGATATAAGTTACACTGGTTTCCAACTGGAGGTTCCGTTGATCTTGGATTTAAGAAAGGGACATTTGATTATGCTATGAATAAATTATACCATATGATTTTACCTGCAATTACAGGTGCTGTATTAGGAACTACTGGAACTATACAGTACCTTAGAAATGAAGTAATTGATGCTAAAACACAGGATTATGTAAAAACAGCAAGAAGCAAAGGGGTTCCAACAGATAAGGTTTATTCCCATCATATATTTAGGAATTCATTTCTCCCAATAGCTGCATTCTTGGGATTTACTATAACTGGGCTCTTAAGCGGCTCTGTTTTTATTGAAACAATTTTTAGTTATCCAGGTATGGGTGAGCTATTTATTTCATCCATTAATAGCAGAGATTATGCAGTTATGAATACTTTGGTTTTGCTGTATGGATTCTTAACACTTCTTGGAAGTTTGCTGTCAGATATAATCATGACAATTGTTGATCCAAGAATAAGAATAGAGTAGGGGGTAGCAAATATGAGCAAAAATGAAGTAAATGTACAAACTGGCAATTCTAAAGTGAACGTAAAAATTGTTACCTCTGAAGATGAGAAAGCATTAAAAGCCCTAAGCGAGGTTCCATCTTTTCATGAGGTACTAAAAAAAGAGTTCAAAGTTGATAAACTTGCAACAGTTTGTTTAATTATATTGATTATTATTTTTGCTGCTGTTATGATTGGGTCTTTTATTTTAAATCAAGATGAAGTTATGAAAATAAGTTTAAGAAATAAATTTAAGCCACCATCAAAAGAATTCATTTTGGGAACAGATATCGGAGGCAGATCCATAATAGGACAATTGTTAATAGGCGGCAGGAATTCTATTTTAATAGGTTTTGCTGTTACTATATTGACTACTATAATAGGTACAATCGTTGGGTTAATAGTTGGCTATTATGGAGGAAAAGTTGACAACATAATAATGAGAATATGTGATTTTATTACAGTCCTGCCTACCACGCTGCTTATTATTACGTTTGTAGTAGTCATTCCTAATTATAATATGGGGCATTTTATATTTATTATGACTATATTTTATTGGGTAGGCATGACCAGATTAGTTAGAAGCAAGGCATTATCAGAAAGCAGAAGAGACTATGTAAATGCTTCAAAAGTAATGGGTACAAATGATTTTAAAATTATGTTTAATGGTATATTGCCAAACATTAGCTCAATTATTATTTGTGATTTAATATTATCCTTTGCTGGCAATATTGGAATTGAAACTGGGCTGACATTTTTAGGATTTGGATTACCGCCTTCAACACCTTCACTGGGAACTTTAGTTGGTTATGCCAGAACTCCTGGTGCAATGTCTGATAAATTATGGTTATGGTTACCTGCATCATTATTCATATTAGTAATGATGCTGTGTATAAATTATGTCGGGCAAGCAGTTAAAAGAGCGTCCGATGCAAAACAAAGATTAGGATAGTAAAGGGGGATCAAAAATGAAAAAAAGCTGGAAGATCATTGTTCAATTATTATTGGTAACGTCACTTTTAATGGCATCCTGTGGTAAAAAACAAAGTACAGAGGATCCAAACAAATCCAAAAAAGGTGAAGAAAAACAAAAGATATTAGATGCATCAGGTACAATAGAGTTGCCTTATCCATTATGTGTTAAAAAGGATGGGAAAACAGTTGGAGGAACTCTAAATATTGCAGAGCCAAGTTCCACACCTTTTGAAGGGATATTTAACTCATTTTTGCAGGAGACTACGACTGATCAAGATTTATGTCAACCAATGTGGGGGGTCTTTATGAAATCTGGTCCAAACAATGAAATTGTAGATGGTGGTTATTGCAATGTCAAATTTGATAAGGATGCAAAGACAGCAACCTACGAGCTTAATAAAAAATTAACTTGGTCTGATGGTGTACCAGTAACTTCTGATGACTTAATATTTGTATACAACTGTATAGCAAATAAAGATTATACAGGTGTAAGATATGATAGTGATTATCAGAATGTTGTAGGTATAGAAGAATATCATGATGGTAAAGCAAATACTATTTCAGGGCTCAAAAAGATTGATGATAAGACATTACAAGTAACTTTTAAGGAATTTTATCCAGGCATTTTATGGGGTGCAGGGCTTACTTATAATGTTGAACCAGAACACTATTTGAAGGATGTTCCACTAAAGGATATGGAGAGTAGTGATAAAGTTAGATTAAAACCTCTATCCTGTGGACCATTTGTGGTATCTAATATAGTACCAGGTGAATCAGTAGAATATGTTCCAAATCCACATTGGTTTGGTGAGAAGCCTAAACTTGATAAGATTGTATACAAAAGAGCTAACCCAGATATTATTGTAGAGGCATTGAAATCAGGAGAATTTGATGTTGTTGATGGATTACCTGCAGATCATTATAATGAGTATAAGGATTTAAGCAACATTACATTATTATCTAATGTAGAGAGAACTGTTGATTATATTGGTTTCAAACTTGGAAAATGGGATACTAAAACTGGTCAAGTTGTAATGGATCCAAACATGAAAATGTCTGATGTTAAGCTGAGAGAAGCAATTGCCTATGCTGCGAATACTAAAGAAGTATCAACTCAGTTCTATAATGGTTTAAGAATACCAGCTAACACATTGCTGGATCCAGGACATTCAACTTTCTGGGACGCTAAACAAGAAGGATATAAATACAATCCAGAAAAGGCAAAAAAAATTCTTGATGAAGCTGGCTATGTTGATAAGGATGGAGATGGAATGAGGGAGGATCCAAAGGGCAACAAATTAAAGATCAATTTCCTTGCAAGGACAGGCGGAGATATAGCTGAACCGTTAGCACAATTCTATATTCAATGTTGGAGAGGTGTTGGATTGGATGTTGGATTACAAAATGGAAGATTGATAGAGTCTAATGCTTTCTATGACATGATTGAAGCTGATGATCCAGGTATTGATATATTTATGGCAGGTTGGGGAATGGGTTCAAATCCTGATCCATCAGGATTATATGGAAGGAAAGCTCAATTTAATTTTGAAAGGTATGCATCAGAAGCAAATGATAAATATTTAAAAGCTATTGCTTCTGAAGATGCATTTGGAAAAGATGGAATTGATAATGACTATTTAGTCAAAGCATATAAGGATTGGCAAGCTAATATGGTTAAAGATGTTCCAGCATTTCCAACTGATTATAGGCTTCATGTAACAGGAATTAATAACAGAGTTAATTATTGGGATTTGAACACAGTTAGTGATTGGGGCTGGGAGAAAGTCGGTTTATTATTGGATACTCCAGAAAAGGCAAAATAGTAAAACTTTATTTTATTTCTTAATGATGTATAATAAAGATACCACCGCATATTTAGTTTAATGATGCGGTGGTAAATTTTTTAAATTGTCTACTATAAAATACACAGGAGGAAAAATATATGTCAATACTAGAGTTTTCCAACGTCTCCTTTTCTAATGAGGGGAAAAGCATATTGAAAAATTTAAATATACGTATAGAATCTAGAGATTACATATCTATAGTGGGGCCCTCTGGCAGTGGGAAAAGTACATTTTTAAAACTATGCAACAACTTAATTAGTCCCAGTGAAGGAAATATATCATTTAATAATAAAAATGTATCAGAATACAACCCCATAGAATTGAGAAAGGAAATTGCATATTGCTTTCAAATGCCTCATTTATTCGGCGATACTGTAATGGATAATCTAAGCTTTCCCTTCAAAATACGTAACAAAAAAGTGGATATGGATAGAATAAAATATTTATTTTCCTTATTTAGTATGGATGAAGAATTTATAGATGAAAAGGTGTTAAATCTTTCCGGTGGGGAAAAGCAGAGAATTGCTCTTATGAGAACGCTGATGTTTACTCCAGAAGTTCTTCTTTTAGATGAAGTTACTTCTGCACTTGATAGTGAAAATACCTTAATAGTTGAAAATATTATTAATAAATTAAATAATGAAGGTTCTACAGTACTTTGGGTAACCCATAATGATGAGCAGAGTATAAAATATGCAAATAAACTTTTAACTTTGGAAAATGGTGAAATAAAATCTTTGGAGGTGTTAAAATGAATAGTGGCGCTACTTTGAGTACTTCATCACTTATTATTGCCTCCTCTTTAGTTCTTATATCCCTATTTTTTTCTTATTATCAAAAGCTTAATTTGGAGAAGGAAACCATAATAGGAGTAATTCGAGCCATAGTTCAGCTCACTATTGTAGGATATTTACTTAATTTTATTTTCGGACTAAAAAATCCTTTCTTTACAACCCTATTACTTCTCTTTATGACTACAAATGCATCTTTTAATGCATCAAAAAGAGGAAAGGGAATAAAAAATGGATTCCTAATATCCTTTATTGCTATAGGTATTGGTGCTTTTATAACCTTATTTATACTAGTTGTTTCTGGTGCAATAAAGTACGAACCCTATCAAATTATACCTATTGGTGGAATGATTATAAGCAATGCCATGGTAGCTATAGGGCTCTGTTATAAACAGCTTTTAAGTAATTTTAAAAATAAACGTGAAGAAGTGGAAACAAAACTTGCTTTAGGGGCAGATATATTACCTTCCTCTATAGAAATAATAAGAGATGCTATAAAAACTGGAATGCTGCCTACTATTGACTCTATGAAAACCTTAGGAATAGTGGCTCTGCCAGGTATGATGACAGGTTTAATCCTTGCAGGAACATCTCCCATTGAGGCCGTAAAATTTCAAATACTGGTTACATTTATGATGTTATCCACTACCTCCATTGCTTCATTTTTAGCTTGTTACCTTGCTTATAAAGGATTTTTTAATGGAAGGAAGCAATTGATTTAATTAACAATAACCACAGTTATTGTATTTATCCTTGAAAAATAAAAGTGCCTAAGATTAACTTAGGCATTTTTTAACTTCTTCAAGTAAATTTCTTATTGGAAGCTTTTGAGGACAGGCTTTTTCACATTTTCCGCATTTAACACATCTTGAGGCATCCTTTTTTTCTTGCACTAAATCTTTATATTCACCTTTATAATATTCAGTATCATTATACATAAAAGATTGATTGTAAACTGAAAAGTTTTCAGGAATATTAACCCCAGAAGGGCAGGGCATACAGTATTTGCAGCTTGTACATGGAATTTGTGATAAGGACAAAAATGCATCCTTAACATTTTTAATTATCCCTAAATCTTCTTCAGTCATTGAATTAACATGGGCATCTTCAGCTATTTTAATATTTTCATCTACTTCATCCAAACTTCCCATTCCACTTAATACAACTGATACTTCAGGATGATTCCATACCCATCTTAATGCCCAGTCAGCAGGAGACCTTTTGATTTTTGACTTTTGGAATTCACCTGTTATCTTTGAAGAAAGATTTTTTACAAGCTTTCCTCCCCTTAAAGGTTCCATTATTACTATACCCATATTTTTGGATGCTGCATACTTTAAACCTTC
>DHEX01000014.1:0-12124 GCA_002400085.1 Clostridiaceae bacterium UBA4839
TGAACTTGTTTATTCGATAATGGAGGGCGATATTTGTCTGCAAAGCGGAGTTATGCAGCTGCCGTCTATTCCAGCACGCAGTGAAGCAGATATTGTTGTCCCGTATCAGCTAGGATTTGAACCGATAGCCGGTGCAAAATACTATATTAACTTCTCATATCGTCTTAATCGGGATACCATGTATGCAAAGGCAGGCTATGAACTGGCTACTGCACAGTTTGAACTTCCGATTCATAAGGATAAGTATAAAGTGGCACCTATCGGAAAGCTTAGTATAACCAAAGAGCCTACCATGCTCCATATTATCGGCAATAACTTCAGCGTTTCTTTTGACCTGGTACGCGGCACGATGCTGAATGTTGTATGTGATGGTGTAACAATCCTTGAGAAAGGGCCAAAGCTCAACCTATGGAGAGCACCAATCGATAACGATATGGATGAGCTGGTACCTGACTACAAGACAAAGTATTTCCTGCATTTGCAGCACGAAGTTGTTCAGGATATTCAATATAGTATAGAAAATAATCATGTTGAAGTACAAGTTAACACTTTAAACGGAACGACGAATGGAGCATGGCATTATCTGACTAAATACCTTTACAAGATTTATCCTACCGGTGATATTGCAATAACAGTATCCGGTGTTCCGAGTGGAAAGTTGGATTGTGCACCGAAGGTGCTTCCAAAAATCGGTGTTACCATGCATATTTCTAAGGAACTGAGCAATGTAAGATGGTTTGGACGCGGTCCTGGTGAAACCTATGTGGATTCCAAGGAAGCTGGACTATTTGGTCTTTACCAGCGTACCGTAGACGAAATGTTTACTAATTATGTTCATCCACAGGAAAATGGAAATCATATTGACACCTCATGGGCATCATTTACCAATGACAGAGGGATGGGATTAGTGGCAACTGCAGAGGATACATTTAATTTCAGCGCGCAATATTACGAAGATCAGGATATAGAACTGGCAAAGCACACTTGTAATCTAAAGAAACGTGATTATATTGTTTTGGATATCGATTACAAGCAAAACGGCTTAGGCAGTAATTCCTGTGGACAGCGTCAGTTGGAAAAGTATCAGTGCAAATTTGAACCGTTTACATTGTCGTTTAAACTTACCGCCTATAATAATAAGGAAAAAAGCGATAAAAACATTGCAAGAGAAATTATTTGTGATTAAAGTATGTTGCCTGGGAAACCTCCAAAAAAGGGACGTGCTTAAATTAAATCCTAGATTTGAATGAATATATAGTTATAAAATGCATAAATTTTTGTTGGGTTTTTAAAAATACCGAAAGGTATATTGTGTTTTAATAAACAATTTATTTTGATATTCTCAGTATAAAGCCACTTATAAGTGGCTTTATATTATTTTGCCATAGCAAAGCTAGGGACATTGGGTGCTCGATAGTCACGCCCTTGGAAACACAAAGCAATAAACTTTTTACAGCCTTAAAAGTTTTGAAGTAAAATCTTCAAAGCCGCAGAAATATTTCTTGTAAAATATACCAACGGTTTTAAACCCTATACTTGTATGAAAGCTGAAGGAAGCTTTATTGCCTTCAGGGGCAGTATTTACAAGTACTAGTATACCCTTAAGTGTTTTATTTTAACTTGCATTTAGCGAAATCTCTGTTAATTAGCACTTTCTCTTGACATAGTGTCAAAACTAACTTATTATATTATGTAAACTATATAAATAAAAATGATATAGATAATTTGCAAGCATATCCCTCATTTGCTTATGAACTTTTCAAAACAGCTTATAAAAATAGTTCAGTAAATGAGATTTCTACTATAAAAAGAATTTTTTGCTTCAGAAAAGTTGTATTCTTATCAAAAAGAATTTATCGAAAAAATTCCCTTATGATAATTTTGTAAAGTGAAGAATATAAACAAAAAATACTATGTAGATTAAATGATTACATAAATATTGATATTAAATTAGTAGAAACATAAAATAACCTAAGAATGGGAAAAAGGGATATACTATGAACGCTTATAATAAAGGAGGTGAAAAAAATTATGAAACTTGGTTTTATCACACCTAATTATCCAAATGAAAAAAGAGTTTGCTTATTGCCTCAAGATATTAGTAATTTTGAAAATGAGATAGTTGTTGAGCAAAATTTTGGAGCCAACTTAGATATATCAGATAGAGATTACATAAAGGCAGGGTGCAAAGTAGCCAGTAGGAAGGATATATTTGAAGAATGTGATGCAATAGTATCATTAAAATTAATACAACCATCTGATTATAATAGTTTAAGAGAAAATCAAATGATAATAGGCTGGACCCATCCAGCAGGTTCTGGAAAAGAATTTATGGAAAAGCAAGCCATTCCTAAAAATCTTATAGTTGTAGACTTAGATAATATTTACCCTTCTGTATATTATAAGGATCAAAAAGAAAAAATAACTTGGATTAAACCCAATTTTGTTAGGGAGAACAGTTTTATAGCAGGGTATTCTGCTACTTTACATGCATTTATGACTATGGGAATGCTTCCTAATTCAAACAAAAAAATTGCAATATTGGGTTCAGGCAATGTGGCACAAGGTGCATTCTTTATATGTTCGAAATTTACTGAAAATATAAATATGTTCTATAGAAAGACCTTAAATGAGCTTAAAGATAAACTTGGAGAATATGATGTAATAATAAATGGAATTGGAGTTGATAAACCTAATACTCATATTCTAAGTTTTGAAGATCAAAAAAAATTAAAGGATAACTGTTTAATTATAGATGCAGCAGCAGATTTAGGGAATGCAATAGAAGGTACTGTTTATACGACTATAGACAAGCCTATATATAAAAAAAATAATTTATATTATTATGAAGTTACTAATGTTCCATCAATATTTTATAGGGAATCAAGCAGGGTAATAAGTAAGGCATTTAGTGAAAATGTATATAAAAAAGATGTAAAGGTATTTAAAGAATTGATTTTTAATTCAAAAGCTTAAAATTTGTCACCATTCCTTGAGCGGTCAAAAAAGATTCCGTTTAAACCTGGTGGGGCCTTGGCAAAAGAATGTTTTCTTAATATATCGTTTTTATGTTGTTAACTTAAAAAGAAGCTCGTATGCAATAACTCCCAATACTGTATATGAACCGAATGAAATTAGTGATTCCCATTGATAAAAGTCCTTCTTATATATGATAAAATACAGAGCAAAACCTAATAGAATCCTTCCTATGACCGCAGGGATCATATGCATATATTCAGATAAATGGATTATTTCGCTTAGGCCTTCCGCGAGAAAAACGGCAGGAAGAAGGCTTGCACCCCAATTATAATGTGTACTCTTTTGTCTGTAAAGATTAGCGCCAAATCCGAAAATAATACCGGCAATTACAGCACATATAAGCCAGAGATAAAAATAGAAGTCCCCAAAAGCAAAGGTGTGCTGATTAAAAATGGATTCTACCCAATAATAGGAAATAACACAGACAATCAGTGTTTCAGCACAAAGTATAATTGAGGGGAGCTTTTTTTCCGCAGTTGAAGCCATAAAGAAGGCTGGAATTAACCAAATAGCACCTGAGTTTGCTAATGAGTTTAATGAACCGGGAAGGTATTTCTGTCCCATAACCGTCAATATACCCATTAACAATCCAAGTAAGAGGGCATATATTCCTTTAAAAACGTTTTTTGTGTTTAAATTCATAGTAACACTATCACTCCAAACCAATTTTTGTTTGTATCCTTATATTTTACAATATAAAGTATATCATTACAATATCGGTTATAAGTGCCGGTTATAAGTACCAGTCTCTTGACATTTGACATTTAAAATTATGAAATGCAAATACCAAAAGGCTGGCACTTATGCATTAGAATTCAATCATTACCATTCCACCGCCTTTGGCAGAATTTGCTATGCTAAAGTGGAGGAGTTTCAATCAGAGCACCTATATCTGTAAGGTCGTTCCGGCTCCATGGGTGCCCTTCAAATATTATTTTTCGCCCGGAAAAATAGAACAGTCTTTTTACAAGCAAGCAGCTCAATGCTGTTACAGCCATTCTTGTCAGATATGCCCAATACAACCCCAACTTGACAGCAACCTTATCTTCTCGCCACCGAAAAAGTAATCCTGTCTTGTCAACCCTTTGGCTTTTTCCGCTAATTAAACAAAAGGTGCAGCCGTTGATGAGCTGCACCTTTCGATTAATGTGGTTTTATTATATCTTTAAATTTTTCTGATATTTAAAACTAATTGAGCTTCTTCACTTCCTCGATTTTCACGAAACCATTTTTATGATAATCTTTGTATGTTTCACAAACATAAATATCTCCACCGATTCGAAAAACATGGTATCCGATCTCATTTTTATTCTTATCTATGATAACATATCTATAACCTTTTGAACTTTTGCTAAAAAAAATCCTGATATATTCTTTAGCTAACGATTCCATGCCATACTGAGCTTTAATAAAAGCTGCGTCTATTCTTTCTTTCTTGTAAGAAACATCAACCCATTTCGTCTTTTCTCCCGGTTCGATGGCGAAATAGTCTTTGCCAATAGTATATTGAATGTTTTTTCGTGACTCCTTAGACCACAAAGTTGAGGAAAGTGGGCTTACATAGTTAATATCAACAAAAGCATACCTCCCTTGTATTCCCCTATTGTCCGGGAAAAAAGTAAATGCAAAGTACAAAGCAACTGCTGTGCCAATCATTATAAGTATTATTAAAAACTTTTTCATATAATCCCCCCTTAATTTTGTATTTACGCGCATTAATACCAATATATACTATTTATATATGGGCGTTAGTACCATTAATGGGGGCATATAATATACATCTACATAGTTATACAATCAAACGATTTCTATTATCTTTTGTATAAATGCAATTTTTTATCCATTGCTCAACCCAACCTTTTTTAATATTTCATTTATTGGCTTTGTTCCATCAACAGTTATAACAGGGCAATTTATCTTTTTGAGCCATTCTGTATGCAAAGCTCTGCTCCTTTGCTCAATTCCTGCAGTATCATATTTTGCTGCCCACTCAAGAAATTCAATGTGATTTTTGTACATATCCCCGCCGGGCAAAATACGGTTGCCAAAGTGGTTGTATTCACGCTGCTTTAAGCGTTCAATTCTTACTTCTGTTGGAGTCTCTATTAAAATAACCAATTCAAATTTAGGTATAAATATATCACCCCAGCCGCATAATGAGCCAGATATTACACATCTTTCTGCTTTTGCTATAGCTTCAGAAAGCAGTCTTTGCCTTTCGGAAGGCTCTCTTTTCGTTGTATATTTAGGATCGGTTGGAAGCCAAAAATAGTCATCAGCGTCGAGATGCTTAAAGCCGTATTTTTCGCTTATTGCATTTCCAAGTGTTGTTGTACCTGAACCTGATGCACCAAGAATATGAACAATTTTGGGGTTGAACATTTCTATTCTGCTGTCATAATATTTTTCTTGAAATGAAACCGCAGATTTAATTTCTGATGCCGAAAATACAATCCCATCCGATATAGCAACAAGCTTATCTTCAATATCATCTTCACGATGTACAATTGCGATAACCCTACCCGTAAATTCATCAAGCGGTCTATTCTCTCCATAAATATATACATCAAGTTCTTCGCCGTCGGGTGCAATTACACCATCAATATAACCATAGTTTATGGGATATATCATATCATCATGCTTTGGATGAGCACTGCCAAGCGGACGATCAATTGTTACAGTTACTGTCTTGCCAAGAAAAGACCACACCTGTGCCTTTCGTAAAATATGAGTGATGAACTCTGCCTTGCCATCTGTATATGCTAATCTGTCAGTTTGGTATTTACTCATAAGTCCAAGCTTTAGGGCCTCATATTCTTTTGCAGCATCAGGTTTTGCATTCAAATAATTTCTGAAGTTTATGTAATTATGCCATTCTTTGCTGCCTGATTTAACCACATGAATATAATGTGTTCTTATATCAGCATTTTGATCACCACATACAAAAAGCATATCTCCCGGCACATTGTGCTCACAATGCATAAATCCTGATTGTTCAAGTGCAGGAATAAGCTTTGCTATTTCGTCATAATTGTTTACCGCAACGGCAATATCAATTATCGGCTTAGCCTTGATATTCACAATTGAAGTACTTCCGACATGTTGAATATCAGCTGCAGCATTGCCAAATATGGCCTTTAACTTTTCTATTGTTTGAGCTGCATTTTGTTCCCATGCTTTATCATGGTCACACAGCTTAACTATTCCCCGTTTTAATCCAAGCATATTTTTAACCTTCCTATACTAAAATCTTGATATTTTCTACAAAGTCTTCTGTACTTGCACACTTGCGTTTTCATTATTAATCAGAAGCCTATTTATGTAGGAGCTACTCCATAAGTCCAAACTATAAATTGAAATCTCCTATTTCATTAATTCATTAGTTGCAAGTAATCATGGCATTACACCGGCAACATAAGTGGATGGATGAAAAGTGAAGCTACATCAGGGGCAATAGGTTCAAAGGCCAGCAATTTTAATTCATTGAATCAACTAAAGGAAGCTGCATTATTACTCCTTTGCGAAATGTAAAATTTATTTAATCTCCCTCTGGCTCCAATAAACTGCCTTCGAATGTCAAATGCCAAGAGGCTGGCACCGTGCTCGTTAGTATCTTGATCGGTTAACTTGGTCGGTCAAAGCGACTAAGTTAACCGACTAAGTTATTTCCTATAGTATTTCTGATTACGACTATTCGGTTTATCCGGAATCGTCATTTCAATCAATCCCTGTTCCAATGCAGGGTTCAGATAATTCTTTCTAAATGTCGGTCTGTGAGATAAGCCGAGACGTTTCATTATCTCCGAAGCTGATAATGTTTCATCACTCAGTGCTTCAAGCAATTTTACAACTTGCGCAGTCATATCAGACTGCGGTGTGCTTTCAGCATTCCCGACGACAGTTATCTGTTTTAATGTATCTGCAATTATTTCAAGCATCAATTCTACAAAAGCAGAACTGTCAGCTTCTTTATCTGATTTGCCAAGAGCATCATAATACTCTTTCTGACGTGTCCTTATTAATTCTTCAATTGGCAGCCAGTAAAACAATTCCTTCCACTGTCCCAGCAGTAAGCTGTGCCACATTCTGCCCATACGTCCATTTCCATCAGCGAACGGATGAATAAACTCAAATTCATAATGAAAAATCGCACTTTTGATCAGCGGATGCATTTCAGAATTCTGATGCCACGCAAACAAATCATGAATTTGTCCGGGCACCAAATTCGCCGGTGGTGCCATATGCACAACTACATCTCCATCAAACACACCGACATCGCCAGAACGAAATCTGCCATTTTCAGGTATCAACCCATTCATCATCATTTTATGTGCTTTCAAAAGATCATCTACAGAAGCCGGATTCAGATTTAGCATCATTTCGTAGGTTTCATATGCGTTATGAACTTCTTTTATCTCATTCGGATTACCAAGGATGTGTTTTCCGTCAATAATAGCTGTTACCTGTTCCAAAGACAATGAATTATGCTCAATGGCAAGCGATGAGTGTATTGTTCTGATTCTGTTTTCTTTGCGAAGATGTGGATTTAGATTGCCGTGCGACAAAACTGTAACACGTCCAACCTGTTCACTGATTTCCGCAACCAGATTTGTTATTTTATCTGTCATGTGAAATGGCGGTTTGTATTTGCTCATATTTATCCCCTCCTAAATTCAAATTTATCATTTTAAAAAGTATATGACTAATCATTTTGCTATCTAATATTCCGTATGATGACTAGTCTAATTATATCATTTTATCTGCTTTTGTTGCCATAGTAAACTTGTCAATTCAGCCCCACTTTTACAGTAGTAATAATATCCACTCGGCCCTGCATTTTCGGGGCTTTAGATATGTTCTTATAATAAAAACTTCCGCAACCTAGAACCCGGCTTGAATATGAGTTCAAAATCACGGAAATCCCTTTATTCCAAAATGCTTTGACGTTCTTACTTCCCCACTCTTGACATCAAGCATACCGTCTCCACGTTCCCGTCCTTGGAAACACAAAGAAATAAACTTTTTACAGCCTTAAAAGTTTTGAAGTAAAATCTTCAAAGCCGCAGAAATATTTCTTGTGAAATATACCAACGGTTTTAAACCCTATACTTGTGTGAAAGCTGAAGGAAGCTTTATTACCTTCAGGGGCAGTATTTACAAGTACTAGTATACCCTTATCTGGGTTATTTACTTTTATAAACTCATAAAGCTTTCTTCCTAAACCTAAGCCTTCATACTCCCTCTTTACTGCAATTTGTTCTGAATAAATACAGTTATCTATATTACCTTGCAGTATAGTATCACCTAGTAACTCCTCAGGATATTGAGTATTAAACCACAAAAAACCTGCCATACTGCCATGAAGTCTCGCTGCAATAAAATTATCTATATTTTGTTCAATATATTCTTCAGGAATTATTCTTAATAGAACCCCTTTATCTTTGTCTTTAGCATAACTTATATTAAGCTCCCTTGAAATATCATGTATAGCTCTTGCATCTTCCTTTTTAGCTTTTTCTATAATTAACATAAAACTCATCCCTTAATTATTTTATTTATTATTTTTTTCACAGCATTTATTTTTCGAATGTCTTTCAACCAAACACCTCACTTCCTTTTAGGCTTGTGTAGCCCTCTATTTTTTGAATAAGAACACACTTGTCAGAATGGCAAAAGCAATATCCGATATTCTAATTTTATCAAATAAGACGATTGCAGCCGCTCTGTCTGTTTAAAAGCCCAACTATAAGGGCTTTGTCTTTTGCAAAAGTTAATTATCTGACCTTTTTATAGGTCAATAATAGAATATTCATAACCTAATGTTGTTATAAATTTGTACATATCGTCTGTAGAAATGAAAATAGTTTTAGCTGCATATATGCTTATATTAAATGTAACTTCTTTATAAATCTATTATTCATTAAAAAATGCATCCTTAAGTAAGTTTAATGCTTCTTCAAAATCTTCCTCAGCTACTCCGGATAGGCACAATAAAATTCTTGGATAACCCTTTTTCTCATTTAAATCCAGTGGCTTTACTAAAATCCCTGCGCTAGCTGCTCTTTTAACAAGCTCACTTGATGACATATCTGTTTTAACCTCAAGTTGAGTTAAAAAACCTCCTAGGCTTGGAATTGCTTCAGCCTTATCTTTAAAAATCTTTTTAACACAGGCACAAAAAGTATTGCTTTTAGTTATGTACAGTTTTCGGGCTTTTTTAATTATTTTATTAAGATGTCCATCACGAATAAATTGGCATAGAGCTATTTGTTCGGTTATTGATGCAGTTTGATTATAATTTTTTCCCACCTTTTCATATTCATCAACTAAACCTATTGGTAAAACCATAAAACTAATTCTAACTGAAGGAAGAAGTAATCTTGAAAAAGTNNTCATCCTCTATTATTAAACATCCATGTGATTTTGCATATGAAAGCAAAGATAATCTCGTTTTAATTGGCATAACATCTCCCCATGGAGTGGTATGGGATGGGGACGTATATATAATCTTAGGGCTTATTTTTTCAAAATCTGACAAATCATTTGTTAAATTTCCGTAAAAAATTGTTTTAAATCCCCTATCTCTAAACACTACCCTTCCTTTAACAAAATCAACACCGGTAAATACAACAGGTGAAGATGTTTTTATTAAGGAACATAAAATATTAAGCAAACTTTGTACGCCTGCTCCAACTACAATTTGCTCAGGCTCGCATATAACTCCTCTATGCTCTGACACATAATGAGTTATGGCAAGTCTTAAATCATATTCGCCCTTTGTATCTCCATAATGTAAAAGCCTTTCTTTATTGCGAAGTGCGCTTTTTATATACCTGCTCCATAAATCAAAATCAAAACTTTTACTATCCACAGAATAACTTACAAAATCATAGGATGGCTTTTTCTTGTTTACTACCTTTGTATATTTCTTTTTAGTAGGTTTTTGGATATCACTATAATTTACTTCACAAACATAAAAGCCGCTTCCCGGTTTTGAAATTATATACCCTTCTGCTGACAGCTGAAGATATGCAGCCTCAACAGTAGTCCTGCTTATCATCCTTTCAAGTGCACACTTTCTTATGGACGGCAGTTTAGCTCCAGGCTTTAGCTTCCCTGAAACTATTAAATCCTTATAATGATTATATATTTCAATATATAATGGTAGCGATTCAACATTTGTATTGCTTTTCATAAAATATCATCCCCTAACTGTTATGTCTAAAATTTTATTTTTGTATATTTTAATGATAACATTCATATTTTAAAATATAGTACTAAATGAATCAAGTATTCTTGTCCCAAACATGATTCGCCAAAACTTGACTTCTTATTTTATTTGGACTATCATTACTTATTATTAATTTGGTGCTATACGCTATTTTGTGTTAGTATAATACTGATGTATATATACAAAAAAATACATCAATCATCATAATAGAGCATAATATAGCATAATATAATAATAATAAGTTTGATATAGATAAGGGGGGAAATAGCTTTATAAGCTGGGTTATATGGAACAGGTTTTACATTTAGGTTTAGATGTAGGGTCAACAACTGTTAAACTCGTGGTTTTAGACAATAATGCTAAAATGCTTTACAGCAAATATCAAAGACATTTCTCAGATATAAAAAGTACTATTTTTAAACTTATCTGTGAAGGATATAATAAGTTTAAAAATAGCAAAATTACAGTAATGGTAACAGGCTCAGGAGGACTTTCTGTAAATAAATGGCTGCATATACCATTTATACAGGAAGTTACTGCTTGTGTAAGTTCCATTGAAAAATTTATACCTGATACAGATGTTGCAATTGAACTCGGAGGAGAAGATGCTAAGATAACTTATTTCAGCGGAAGCATGGAGCAGAGGATGAATGGTTCATGTGCAGGGGGGACGGGAGCCTTTATAGATCAGATGGCATCCCTTCTTCAAACTGATGCTTCAGGATTAAATGAGCTTTCAAAAAAGCATAAGGTTATATATCCTATTGCCTCACGCTGCGGTGTTTTTGCAAAAACAGATATTCAGGCATTACTAAATCAAGGAGCTGACAAACATGATATTGCAGCTTCAGTATTTCAATCAGTTGTAAATCAGACAATAAGTGGACTTGCCTGTGGAAGACCAATAAAAGGAGAAGTTGCATTTTTAGGAGGTCCATTAAGCTTTTTATCTGAACTTCGAAAAAGGTTTATAAAAACACTAAAATTAAAGGACAACGACGTAATATTCCCTAAGAATTCCGAATTATTTGTTGCTATGGGGGCCGCAATTGCTTCAAAAGATGAAGATGCCATCTCATTTGGGGACTTGAAGCAGAGAATTTCAGGTTTAAATTCTTTACCAGATTGTGAAGTAGGAAAGATGAGGCCTTTATTTTTAAACCAAGAAGAGCTAGATGAATTCAGAAAAAGACATGAAAGCCATAAAGCAAAAAGAGGGGATATATCAACTTATCATGGAAAATGCTTTTTAGGCATTGATGCAGGCTCCACAACTACAAAGGCAGTTTTAATTGATGGGGAGGGTACAATACTTTACTCATATTATGGAAGCAACAAAGGTAACCCACTGGCGCTTACTGTTGAAATACTAAAGGAAGTATACGCCATTTTGCCTCAAGATGCAAAAATAGTTAATTCTGCTGTTACAGGTTATGGAGAGGAACTCATTAAAGCAGCACTTCATATAGACATAGGGGAGGTTGAAACTATAGCTCACTATAGAGCTGCAGAATTCTTTCTTCCTGGTGTAGACTTTATACTTGACATTGGCGGTCAAGATATGAAATGCATGAGAGTAAAAGATGGCGTTATAAATAGTATACTTTTAAATGAAGCATGCTCATCAGGGTGCGGCTCGTTTTTGGAAACCTTTGCACATTCATTAAATATGGGAGTAGAGGATTTTCTTAATGCAGGGCTCACAGCGGACAAACCTGTTGACCTTGGCTCAAGATGCACTGTTTTTATGAATTCAAAAGTTAAACAGGCTCAAAAGGAAGGGGCAACAATTGGTGATATATCTGCAGGGCTTTCATATTCTGTTATAAAAAATGCACTGCTTAAAGTTATAAA
>DHEX01000014.1:12158-29644 GCA_002400085.1 Clostridiaceae bacterium UBA4839
ATTGCTAAGGAAAATTATAGCGAAGGGTATAAATCAACCCTTATTGATGTGAATGGATTAGATTCTTTTACATGTAAAGCATCAATGAGAAGATGCGGAGGATGCACAAATAACTGTCTGCTTACAATAAGCAACTTCCCTAACGGAGAAAAATATATTACTGGAAACAGATGTGAAAAAGGCAGCGGTCTTAATAAAAAGGAAGAAAATATACCCAATCTTTATGATTACAAATATAAAAGAATTTTTGGATACGAACCTTTGAGTATTAAAGAGGCTGAAAGAGGGGCAGTAGGAATACCAAGAGCGCTGAATATGTATGAAAACTATCCGTTCTGGTTTACATTTTTTACTAAACTTAAGTTTAGGGTGGAACTATCAGCGCCATCATCAAGAGCCTTATATGAAAGCGGAATAGGAACTATTCCCTCAGAATCAGTGTGCTATCCTGGCAAGATGGTGCACGGGCATATAATGGATCTTATAAACAAAGGAATAAAATTTATATTTTATCCCTGCATATTTTATGAAAAGAAAGAACAGCAGGATGCCAATAATCATTTAAATTGTCCTGTTGTCATATCATATGCTGAAGTTATAAAAAACAATATGGATGAGCTTAATGAAAATAAAGTTAACTTTATGAATCCTTTTCTTTCTTTCGATGATAAGGAAAATCTAAAAAAAAGGCTCTATGATGTACTAAAGAAAGATTTTCATATTCCAAGGAATGAGATAAACGAGGCTGTTGATAGTGCATGGCAGGAAAAAGAAAACACAAAGCAGGATATAAGGGACAAGGGAGAGGAAGTTTTAAAATATTTAAAGGAAACTGGGAAAAAAGGCATAGTACTTGCAGGACATCCATATCATATTGATCCCGAAATAAATCACGGAATTCCTAACTTAATTACTTCACTTGGTATGGCAGTTTTAACAGAGGATTCTGTAGCTCATTTAGGGAAAGTTGAAAGGCCTTTAAGGGTGGTTGATCAGTGGACATACCATGCAAGACTATATGCTGCTGCCAGCTTTGTAGCAACACAAAATAATGTTGAGCTTGTTCAATTAGACTCATTTGGATGTGGACTTGATGCTGTAACTACAGATCAGGTACAGGAGATACTTGAAAACTATGGCAAAATTTACACTTCACTTAAAATTGATGAAGTTAGCAATTTAGGAGCTGTAAAAATTAGATTGCGTTCTTTAAAAGCTGCTATGGAAGAAAGGGATAAAAACAACTTTGTGCCTGAGAAGAAAGGCCCAATGACAAAAAAGGTTGTTTTTACTAAGGAAATGAGAGAAACGCATACTATACTTGCTCCTCAAATGGCTCCTATACACTTTCAGTTTATACAAGAAGCTCTGAACTCATGCGGCTACAACTTGGAAATACTCCCATCTGTTGACAAAAAAGCAATAGATGAAGGGCTTAAATATGTAAACAATGATGCCTGCTATCCGTCAATAATTGTTGTTGGCCAGGTTATTTCTGCACTAAAATCAGGTAAGTATGATTTAAATAATACATCAGTAATTATGACGCAGACAGGAGGAGTTTGCAGGGCTTCAAATTATATAGGCTTCTTGAGAAAAGCTTTAAAAGATGCAGGCTTTGGAAATATACCTGTAATATCTGTAAATTTTGCAGGATTAGAGAGTAATCCTGGGTTTACATATTCAATGGATATGGCCGAAAAATGCATGATTGCACTTTTATATGGTGAACTCCTTATGCAGGTAGTATACCGCGTAAGGCCTTATGAGAAGGTAAAGGGTTCTACAAATAAATTATATGAAAAATGGGTAGGAAAATGCAAAGAATCCGTAAGAAGCAGTGATAAGAGCTTATTCAAGAAAAATATAAGAGCAATAATATACGACTTTGATAATCTTGAAATTAATGATATTAAAAAGCCTAAAGTAGGGCTTGTAGGAGAGATTCTTGTAAAGTTCCATCCAATTGCAAATAACAATATCGTTGATTTACTTGAAAAAGAAGGTGCTGAAGCTGTTGTACCTGATTTAACAGGTTTTGTAGAGTACTGTGCATATAATGAAAAATTTAAGCACAAATATCTTTCAGGGAAGGGGCTAAGTAAAACAATAGGGGATCTTGTAATACTTTATATAGAATATTATAGAAGAGATCTTAAAAATTTACTTAAAAAGAGTAAAAGATTTAAGCCTCCAACAACAATAATGCATCTTGCTAAAATTTCTTCTCCCGTTTTGTCAATGGGAAACCAGGCTGGTGAAGGATGGCTTCTTACAGCTGAAATGATAGAGCTTATAGAAAGCGGCGTTAATAATATTATATGTATGCAGCCATTTGCATGCCTGCCAAATCACATAACAGGCAAGGGCATGCTAAAAACACTTAAAGCTAGATACCCGCAGTCAAACATTACTGCTATAGATTTTGATCCGGGTGCCAGCGAAGTAAACCAGCTGAACAGAATAAAGCTTATGCTTTCAACAGCATTTAAAAATTTGTATAAAGAAGAAGAAAACGAGAAAGGCTTTTCTGCTGATAATTAAAGCAGCATGATTCATTAAGTGCTGCTTTATAGTAAGTGCACTTAGGATTGGCTTACCTGGCTGCCTATTTTAAAATAGGCAGCTTATGACTTCGCTTAATGCTGGACAAATTGTAAAAATATAGAGGGGGTATCTATAAAATTTGTCCAATATAAATAGCAAAATTTAAAATTCTATATTGAGCAAATATAAAAAGGAGGCCAATATTTTAATGAAAGTTATTTTTATTTCTCCTGCAGCAGATATTAGGAGAAATCCATTTTACAGATTTGGTGGAAATGTTTACGGACACAAGAATAACATAACAGGTCCTTTAATATTGGGACATATTTTAAAAAATTCTGGCTGTGATGTGGAATGCTACGAGGAGTTATATGCAGATCCAGATTATTCAAAAATGAGCGACGCTGATGTTGTGTGCATATATACCATGACTTGTAATGTAAAACGTGCCTATGAAATAGCTGACTTTTTCAGAAATGAAATGAAAAAGAGAGTGCTAATTGGCGGTATGCATGCAACTTCAATGCCAGAAGAAGCACTTTGCCATGCTGATCAGGTAATAGTTGGAGAAGCAGAAAATGTAATTGAAGACGTTATTTATGGCAAAATAAAAGATAAGATAGTTTATGCAACTCCTCCGCAAAATCTTGATGAGATTCCTTTTCCAGATTATACGCTGTTAAAGACTCCTACAAAAGCAGCAAATGTTATGACTTCAAGAGGATGCCCGTTTGCATGCAATTTTTGCACAACTTCCAGGATGTTTCATCCATATAGGAAAAGGACACCAGACAACGTAATTGAAGAATTGAAGATTTATAAAAAAGCAGGCTTTAAATATGTAAATTTTGAAGACGATAATTTCACAGCAGACAAGAAAAGAGCAAAAGAAATATTAAGGAAAATGATAGACAATGACGTTGTTTTCAAGGAAACTTTTTTCTTTGGAAGAACTGATATGGCAAATGATGAGGAACTGCTGGATCTTTTAAGCAGAGCTCATTTAAGAAGAACTCTTATAGGGATAGAATCTTTGAATCAGGATTCCCTGGATTATGTAAACAAAAAGCAGAGCATTGAAGATATTAAAAGATGCGGTGAAAAATTGTCCAAGTATAAAATTAAAATGATAGCAAGTATAGTACTGGGACTCGATTATGACGGCATAGAAGATATTGATAAAACTGTACAGTTCTGCAAAGATATAAATGCATATCAGCTTCAGCCAGCTGTACTTACACCGTATCCTGGTACTCCTGTATTTGAGCAATTTGAAAAAGAGGGAAGAATGTTAACAAAAGAGTGGGAGTATTACGATATGACAAATGTTGTTTTTAAACCTGCAAAAATATCTCCTGCTGATTTGCAATGTGAATTTTTTAAAGCTGCCAAAAACTTCTATTCATTCAGTGGTGCAATGAAAACATTTAAGACCTTTGGTTTTGATGCAGGAATGCGAAGGCTTGGCTTTTGGTTTTTTACAAGATTTGGGGTGCCATATTTTAATCATTCATCAGAAAAGAACAATGGGAACTTATTTTACAGATTGAAACACGGTTTTTAATGTATTTAATGTGTATTTAATGTGGGACAGTTAAGAAATGTTTTACATATAAAGGCATTGGACAAGGCATGGGACGGTTAAGAAATACTTCTTAACCGTCCCTAATATGCTTATTTTACTATATTTTATTCTGTCAGATTTTAAAATTAGCTTATCATACTTATTTTCTTAGCTTTTCTATTTCCTCAGCTACAAATTGTACTTGAGGTCCTACGATAACTTGAATATTATTGGGTCCAGTAACTTTAACCCCAGGAATATTTGCTTTTTTAATTTTGCCTTGATCTACTTTATTGATATCCTTTACTTCTACTCTTAAACGAGTAATGCAATTCTCAATTGAAACTATGTTGCTATCTTCACCTAATCCTTCATATATTATAGATGCCATGGTAGCATATTTACTATTATTTGAATTTGACTTCAAATTCAAAGCTGCATCAGTTCCATTTAATTCTACATTAAATTGTTCTGTTCCTGCCTCTAATGGTTCTCTGCCAGGAGTAGCTATATTGAATTTAACAATTAAGAACTTGAACAGTTCATAATAAATTAAACCAAATATTAATCCTTGTACAAGAAGCATGTATGGCTTATTAGCTAATGGAAGTCTAGAACTTAATACAAAGTCTATAAGACCTGCACTAAACCCAAAGCCTGCTGTCCAATGGAAAAATGCAGAAACTGCTAATGAAAGACCAGTTAATGCAGCATGTACAATATATAATCCAGGTGCAACAAACATAAATGAGAATTCAAGAGGTTCAGTAACACCAGTTAAGAATGAAGCAAATCCTGCTGCAAACATCAATGATCCTACCTCTTTTTTACGTTCTGGTTTTGCTGTCTTATATATTGCAAAAGCAGCACCAATCAAACCAAACATCATTATTGGGAAGAAACCTGCTTGGTACATCCCTGTTACACCCTTAACTCCAGTACCAGCCCAGAAGTTTCCAATATCATTGATATTAGCTACATCAAACCAGAATACTGAATTCAAAGCATGATGTAAGCCTACTGGAATTAAAAGTCTATTAAAGAATCCATATAAGCCTGCTCCAATAAAACCTAATCCACTAATTGCTTCACCAAAAGCTACTAATCCGCTGTATACAATAGGCCATATAAAATAGAATATTCCGGAAACTACTAACATTACAGCAGAGGTAACAATTGGTACCAGCCTTTTCCCACTAAAAAACGCTAACGCATCTGGTAGTTTTACTTCGCTGAAACGGTTGTACATCGAAGCAGCGACTAATCCTGACATAATTCCTATAAATTGATTTTGTATTTTCCCAAATGCAGCATTTACTTGTGATGGATCAACTCCTTTGATCATAGCTACTGTATTTGTTGAAAGCAAGGTTGTAATTACCAAATAAGCTACCAACCCGCTCAATCCAGCTGAGCCATCTCTCTCTTTTGCCATTCCTAGTGCAACACCTACAGCAAATAGTATTGCCATATTGTCGATGATAGATCCACCAGCCTTTATGAGGAATGCAGCTACAGGGCTTCCGCCTCCCCAGCCAGATGGGTCAATTGCGTAACCAATTCCTAAAAGAAGCGCTGCAGCTGGCAATACAGCTACTGGTAGCATTAATGAACTGCCAAGTCGTTGAAAATACTTCTTCATTTATAAGTCCCTCTTACATTTTAAATTTTATTTTATATGAGAACACAATAATACCTATTCTATAATCCCCTCCTTTCAATTAAAATAAAATAAAAAGGCACAAGCTATTAATACCATTAATCATGTATTAAAAGCTCATGCCTGATTTGACTCAGTAACACACTTTTTTACTTCTTTAATTCTTTCTATATGTAATGCCAAATATCCCAATTCATCATCAGATACATATATCTTCTTGGTTTTTTCAATATATTCTCCTAATTTTGAAGCTATTTTATAGGACTCTTTAAATTGTTCCTTTATTGTATCTAATAATGGATTTTTAATATACTTTCGTTCTTCCATCCTGCTTATGCTAGCCCTAAGGTGATTTATTAAACGACTATATGTTAATCCAGTATCGTGAATATTAACCGATAATTCTTTCTCAATTATATTCACCAAATCCATTAGAAGTTTAGTATCCTTTATTGTTTCCCCAACTTTTTTGTTTTGCCTTGCTGCATGAATATGAAGAGCTATAAATCCTATCTCAGATTCTGGAATTTCAACCCCTAATCTATCTTTAATCAATGCCGCAGCCTTTTCTCCAATTCTAAATTCATCAGCATATAGGGCCTTAATTTCATAAATAAAGGGATTGCCTATTTCAAATCCTGATTTTAACCTCTCTATGCAAAAACTAATATGATCTGTTAGTGCAATATGTATATGAGCATTTAATGAACCAAATTTTTCTTCAGCAATTGCAATAATTTCTTCACTTACCCCTATAACCTCACCATCTAATTTATTTACAAGCTCATAATATTCTCTCTTTGCGCTCTCATCAAAGGATAGAAATATTTTTTTGATCCCTGTCTTACTTAAGTCTATAACTTGCCCTTTCTTTTTACCAAATCCAATACCCTTTTCAACTAAAACTACTTCATCTTTTTTTATTTTATCAAAAGCAAGAATTACATTATTATTTAAAACCTTATTAACAATATACTCTTGCTCACTCAACTTTATCACCACACTATAAGTAAGATAATTAAAAAACTAAAAAAGTCATAAACATATATGAAAAATAACTTATATAGAAGTTTATGCCTAATTTCAATCAGTAACTGACCTTTTACTTAATTTTTATTATATTCTAAAATGTGCAATAAGTCAATAAATTACTTTTCATCATCATTTTACGATTTATAATTTAATTACAAAAGTAAATTATACCCCTTTTAATTTTCCCTGTCTAATTTAGTCTTCCAAATTAAATGGGCTAATTGGGGTTTACAATTGATTTTTTTAATTTTAAAAGAGGTACAATACCCCCTAAAAACAATTCTTATCTGCCCCCCATAAAGGGAGACATATTTTAAATTTAGGAGTAAAATAATATTGTATAAAGTATCTATTTTAAAATTACATTGAAAGCATCCTAAAAAATTCGCCAAGTTTAAATTTAAATAGCAGTAAATAATAAAAAAGTTAAAATGTTTTCTGCTTTATCAGTGATTCTAAGACTCAGGTGGAGTCTGCTTATAAGAAATACCCTTCTTCATCTAAGTCTAAGAAGAGCCAATCCATGGGCGTAGCATCCATCATTCCCCGCCTTAAGCGGGGTATTACGGATGGCAGCCATCGGATAAATTAGGAGGTGATAGCTTGGTTCAATTAATAACAGACAGTTCAGCTGACCTACCCAAGGAACTGATAGATAAATATAATATTTCCATAGTTCCTTTGACGATAATCATTGATGGCAAAGAATATTTAGAAGGTGTAGACCTTACCCCGCAAGAATTTTACGAAAAAATGAGTGCCTCAAAAGAGCTCCCAAAAACATCTCAACCTTCACCATCAACATTTGCTGATACATTCAAAAGATTATCGAGCAAAGGTCCATTGCTTTGCCTGACGATGTCTTCGCACCTTAGTGGCACATATCAATCTGCTTGCATTGGAAGGGATATATCCCATGCAGATGTAACGGTTTTTGATACTTTAGCAGGCTCATTAGGCCATGGCTTGCTAATAATAAAGGCTGCAAAATTAGCAGCAGAGGGACTTTCAGTAGATAAGATAATTGAAGCACTCAAAGAATGCAGAGAACATATTAATATCCTAATTCTCTTAGATACTCTTGAAAATATTGTTAAGGGCGGTAGATTAGATAAATTTAAAGGTTCAATTGCTAAAATACTTGATCTTAAAATTTTATTAGAAGGTATAAATGGAAAAGTTGAAATATCGGAGAAAGTCCGTGGAAAGAAAAAATTTTTAAACAGAACCATAGAAATAATCGGCGAAAGAAAAAAAGATTTCTCAAACACTGTAATTGGGATTACTCATCTAAATAATCCTGATGATGCAGAGTTCTTAAAAAATGAAATAAATAAAAGATATAATCCAAAGGACATATTAATAAATTATATGGGCGCAACAATGGGAACCTATGCTGGAAATGGTGGAATGATTATATCTTTTTGGTAGAAAGAATGAGTAACTGTCATTGACATTTCCTAGTATCAATTGGAACAATAAACAATAGTGACAGTTACTTGATATCTGCCTTACCTAAAAGCTCCATCCCCTTGTACCTGCAGCCCTATAAAAGAATGAGCAACTGTCACTCTCATCTCTCACTTACATCTTCTAAAAAGATTAAGTATCTGTCCCTGAGTTTAAAAGACCAAGTAACTGCCCCAAAGCTACCAAAGATACTGCTGAAACTTCCAATATTATTGCATACGGCTCCCAAATGCCAAAACAAATGGAAAAGCCATTCATACTTGATAATACATATGAACTTGCCATAGGAATTGCATTTAACAAATACTTCATAAAGCTTGCCGAAGATGGTACAAGTCTGCTTCCTATCATAAAAAATACATTCATGCTGACACCTATGCCAATAGCTGTGGTTGTTTTCTTTGTCTTAAAAGAAAAACATCCCATTAAAGTTGATAAAGCAAATACCCCGATAATTTCTGCAAGCATCATTATCATAATGGCTTGCCCTATGCTTAAATTTCCAAAAGAAAATAAGGAGATCATTTTATAACTGGTCTTTAATGCTTTAAATCCCACAACAGAACTTATCATGCCTACTGTGCCCAATACAGCAATTATTGTCAATAAAATCCCATAAAATATTACTGGTAAAATTCTAATCATCATATTCTTTTTATAGGCTTTTGTAGTCGTAATAATTTCCATACTCTCGTCTTCAAAGCTGTCCGAATATGCTCCTGACGCAAAGAATGTAACAAGAAATATAATTATGATAAAAATCACCTGCATATTTTCAAGGGCAGTATAGTAAAGGTAATATCCAGGGTATTGAGCAAATGGAATTTTTACTTCATTCAATTTGGTTAGTGCACTTTTCTGCTCTTTTGTTGGGAGCCTTTTTAATAGCACCTTAAATTTATTTCTCCAACATTGATAAAATTCCGCTGCATATTTATCAGGATAATCTTCAATTTTGTTCTCTGTATATAAAATCCCAGGATAATTATGAGTAAGACCACCAATAATAAACGCTTGCGATGTATAACGCCTATCTTCTGATTTTTCGTCTCTAACCTTTTTTAACGATAAAAGAAGATTCTCTTCCTTGATATCTCCTTCATATACAGCTTCTTCTTGTAAACTTACAGCAATATCCTTTTGATCTTCTACTATTATAAGATTTAAACCTACTGTTATAATCAAAATACCTATCACAGAAAACAATGTATATTTTGAACATAAGCGGCGCTTCATTTCCAAAAACAGCATTCTTTTTACCTCCTGACATAATTCCATGAAATCATTATCAAACTTATGAAAAATATCAACATACTAATAAATAGATGAAATTTTAAAGACATCATTGCCTTACCAAAGACAGAAACTACTTGCACCGTGCCAAATTCAGCACCGGAAAATGCCAAACTGCCTGGCATAATTAAGCTCATTGTTTTCAATATTGGAGAATCATCTAACCCCATAGACAATAAAAATCCACTGATAATAATGAGCACGATAATGCTCATTGCTGTTGAAGTTTTATTAACTTTAGATGAAACAAAAGTGGTAAATGCAGAAATTGTAAGTGTTCCAATAAGTCCAAATAATACCATCTTATCCATTAGTTCGCCTAAATTATAGGGCAGTATAGTTGCCCCACAACATACTTGAATTGATGTTTCAAGAGCATTAGCTGGAAGAAAGTGTTTTAAGATTGCAATATATGTTCCCATTCCTGCAGTGTATATTAAAAATCCCATAATTACCGGAATAAAAAGCTTTGCAAATAATAACCCCCTTCGTCCTTCACTTGTTGTAGATATTATTTCATCTAATCCGCATTCCTTATCCCTTGCAATAATTCCGCTTGCAAAAAAGCTCACAATTATTAAAAGTACAAAGCCAAACATCTGAATATGTTCAACTCCATCTCTCCACACTTCAAATCCACCATAGTAAGTATATGGTTTTTCTACCTTATTCCAAGTTTTTAGAGCTAACTCTTTTTCTGCCTGATTTTTAGTACTTGTATCAATTAAATTTTGATAATATAGCTCTTCATTTTCATAAAAATGAGAGCCAAAATCTCTTGAAAACCATGGAAACTTAGGATAGCTTTCTCCTGACATCCTACTTAGCCTGAAACTTTGCGTAACTAATGTATCTGCATAAACTTCCAACTTCAGCAGTTCATCGTTCATTATGATTTCACTTTCATCGCCTTTTCCTTTTGCTGAATCTAAAAGTACCTCACTGCCTCTTTGAAAATTATTAGTAGTCATCTTCCCTGCATATACATTTCTATCCTTTGCAGCAGCTTCTATGGCTTCCATTCCCTTAAGACCTTTATAGCAGCCAGTCATCATAAAACCTTCTGTCCGCCCACCTATAATAAACCAAGCCCATAATCCTCCAAGGATAATAGAAATTAAAATGTAAGATATAAATCTTTTTACATTCATTTGACGTTTTAGTTCAGAAATAAATATATCCATTATTTCGCCCCCCTTACCTTTGAAAGATAATAATCATTTAAATCAGGTTTCATAAGCTTAGAATTTTTAAGCGGCAGCTTTGAAATATATCTAATTCTTACCTTTCCATCCCCTTCATTGTGGAAATTTACAATGCAATACTTCTGCTCTAATATCTTCATTTCTTCATCTTCTACAACTGTTTCAAAGATCATGCCATCAATAGAATTTATTAAAGTATTACATTCTCCTGATTCAATGATTGCTCCGTCTTCCATCAATATGAGATAATTTGCAATAAATTCAACATCCGATACAATATGCGTAGAAAGGATAACAATCTTATCCTTACTAATTGCTGTTAAATATTGGCGAAAATTTCTTCTTTCTTCAATATCCAGTCCTGCTGTTGGCTCATCTACAATTAATATATCTGGGTTATTGAGCATAGCCTGGCAAATCCCTACCCTTCTTTTCATCCCGCCAGAAAGCTTATCTATTTTTTTACTTTTCACATCAGATAAATTAAATTGTTCCAAAAGATCCGCAATTCTTTTATGTCTTGTAGCTTTGTCAATCCCCTTTAGGGAGCCTATATAATGTAAAAAGTCTTCTACACTTTGATTCTTGTCATATCCAAAATGTTGAGGCAGATATCCTATTCTTTCTAAATATTCCCCGCCTAAACTATGGATTGTGTCCCCATCAAAATAGATTTCTCCACGGCTAGGCCTTAAATTGCCTACCATCATTCTCATAAGCGTTGTTTTCCCAGCACCATTTGGCCCTAAAAGCCCCCATATCCCCGGCGTGAAATTTAAGTCAACATCTTTTACAGCCTTTAAATCTTTAAATTGTTTTGTTACCTTATCAATCTTTAATTCCACTTTAACCCCTCCTCAAAAAACAAATAAACCTTTGGCTTATCATTAATATATCAATAATAAGCCAAAGGTTTATTCACGTTTTATATATGAATTATAAAGATTTTATAAAGATTTTGCTGAAACTCACGACGCCTAAAAGCATGGAATTTTGGAAGGGGACTTCCTGCTAAGTGCGTGGCAAACAGATTTCAAACGTTGTATGACCATTTGTGCTTTGCGCTTTTAATGTCCCACCATGGCGTTCAACGATCTCCTTTGCAATAGCAAGTCCAAGCCCTGAGCCTGATGATTGCCCCCTTGCTTTATCCCTCCTATAGAATTTTTCAAATATTAATTTAAGCTCCTCTTTAGATATGATATCTCCATCGTTTTCTACAGTTATAACAGCTGCATTAGGATCATCCTTGCCTGTAATTTTAATAACAGAATTCTCGTTGCTATAGCTAATAGCATTTTTCATAAGATTGTTCAAGACTCTTGCTAAAAGGCTTCCATCACCATATATTTTAAAACCTGGTATGATATCCAATTCTATTTGTAATTTTTTTGGCATAAGCAATGGATAAAGCTCATCTGTTATCTGTTGCAAAAAAAATTCGCCATCAATTTCTGTTTTATTTAAAGGAATTTCTTGAAGATTAAATCTTGTGATATCAAAAAATTGATCGGTTAATTCCTCTAAATGATAGGCTTTGTCCAAAACTCTTTCTAAATATTCTTTTTGTATTTCCTCTGGAACTTCAGATTCTTCCAAAATGTTCAAATAACCAATGATACTGGTTAATGGTGTCTTTAAATCATGAGCTAAATATGTAACCAAATCATTTTTCTTTTGAATTTCTATTTCCTTTTCCTGCTCCATCCTTGCTTTTTCATTTAAAATTGATTTAATCTCCACATCAATAGGTTTTAACTCCAAAACTTCAGGTGGATTTTCATCATCATGGAACTGACGAATCCTCTCCCCTACTTGGGCTATTACTCTCTCATTTTCATGATTTTTGGATATTTTAGAAGCAACATAGATGCTAATTTCCACTATTAAAAAACCTCCAACAGCTATAAATGTCAATATATTTCTCAATTTATCCCATCGAAAAGTTCCTCTTATTGCATGATATCCATTAAAATTCAATACCTCTTGTCTATCATCAAGTATTGTTCTTACAAAATATTCTGCAACACTACCTTCCAGATATAAATCAATAAACAGCAATATGAGTATAAAAACTATAAATGCCAAAACATAATAATTTCTTTTCCACTTTTTACGCTTCAATGATATACCCAACCCCCCATACTGTTTTAATATATTCCGGTTTTTCATAAGAATCTCCCATCTTTTCTCTTAGATTTCGTATATGAACTGTAATAGTATTGGTTGATTTTGAGTAATAATCATCCTCCCAAATTAATTGAAACAATTCCTCTCCACTTAAAACTTCGCCTTTTCTCTGCAATAAAACCTTAAGTATTTTAAACTCCGTTGGTGTAAGCTTAATCTCACTTCCATTAATACTTACCTGCTTGCTTTTCTGATTTAAAGTGAGCCCTTTATAATAAATTACATCCCTGTCAACTGTATTTTCAGAATACTCCTTATAGCGCCTCAACTGTGCCTTCACCCTGGCAACCACTTCCAAAGGATTAAATGGCTTTGTAATATAATCATCAGCGCCATAGCTTAAACCCAATATTTTGTCCTGATCTGAATCCTTTGCTGTAATCATAATAATGGGGTAAAGATATTTTTGACGAATACTTTTACAGATACTTAATCCATAAGCATCCGGGAGCATTAAATCTAAAATAACAAGGTCAGGCTGTTTATCTAGCTGTTTCATGGCTTCAGCACCATTTTCTGCTTCCCACACCTTATAAGCTTCTCCTTCAAGATAAATTTTTAGAATTCTTCTTATATCAGCATCATCTTCAATAATCAATATTTTCTCCATATCATCACCCACCATTATTATACAATACAAAAGCTGTAAATTTCTTAAGAAATAATAAAGATATAAATATTAATTTCTAAACCATTTATATTGAAAAAAACCAAAACTCCAATTCCTGTTTTAATTTAGAATTGAAGTTTTGGCTTTTTTTATTTAAAGACTATCCTAAAAACATTTTTAAATCGTCATCAACAGTTCCTATCCCTGCTATTCCAAAATCATCTATTAAAACTTTGGCTACATTTGGTGATAAGAATCCCGGTAATGTTGGCCCTAAGTGAATATTCTTTACGCCTAAATAAAGTAATGATAGAAGTACTATTACAGCCTTCTGCTCATACCATGATATATTATAAACAATAGGAAGATCGTTTATATCATTTACTTTAAATATTTCTTTCAATTTCAAAGCTATTAAAGCTAACGAGTAGGAATCATTACATTGACCTGCATCTAAAACTCTTGGTATTCCGCCAATATCACCTAAATTTAGTTTATTAAAGCGGTATTTAGCACATCCTGCAGTCAATATTACTGTATCCTTTGGTAATTTCTCTGCAAATTCTGTATAATAGCTTCTTGACTTCATTCTTCCATCACAGCCAGCCATAACAATAAATTTTTTAATGGCTCCAGATTTAACAGCTTCAACTATCTTATCTGCTAATGCAAATACCTGCTCGTGAGCAAAGCCTCCAACTATTTTACCACTTTCAATTTCTTTAGGTGCTGGCAGCCTCTTAGCATGTGCAATAATTTCACTAAAATCCTTTGCTTTGCCGTCTTTTCTATCCTTTATATGTTTAAATCCTGGATAGCCAGTAGCTCCTGTAGTATAAACCCTATCTTTATAGCTATCCTTTGGCGGTATAATACAATTAGTTGTAAATAATATTGGTCCATTAAAAGCTTCAAATTCTTCATTTTGCTTCCACCAAGCATTGCCATAGTTTCCTACAAAGTTTGAATATTTTTTAAAGAACGGATAATAGTGTGCTGGAAGCATTTCACCATGAGTGTAAACATCTACTCCTGTACCTTTCGTTTGCTCTAAAAGCTCTTCTAAGTCTTTTAAGTCATGTCCTGATATTAATATTGCAGGATTATTTCTTACACCTATGTTAACCTCTGTTACCTCTGGATTTCCATAAGCACCTGTATTAGCTGCATCAAGCATTGCCATAGTGTCTACACCATATTTCCCTGTTTTTAAAGTAAGTGCTATCAAATCATTTTTAGTTAATGAATCATCAAGCGTAGCTGTTAGTGCCTTTACAATAAAGTCATAAACTTCTTCATTTTCTTTTCCTAAATTTAATGCATGCTCAGCATAAGCAGCCATACCCTTAAGTCCATAGGTGATTAACTCCCTTAATGAACGTATATCCTCATCTTTTGTTGCCAATACACCTACTTGGGCAGAATCAGCCTTCGCCAAAAGTTCTGCATCATTTTGTACTGTGAAAACAGCTGCATCATGTAATTTTCCTAAAACTACACCCTTATCTGTTAATTCTTTCTTTATTTTCTCTCTAAGTGCTAAAGCATCTTTTATTTCTTTAATAATAGCCTCATCATCAAAATTAGTATTAGTAATAGTCATAAACAAACCATTTATCATGAAACGATTTGCTTTAGGAAATCTAATTCCTGCATCTAACCCTTTCTTTTGAACTGTTGCCATACCTTTTAGTGTATAAATCAATAAATCTTGCAGCTTTGCAACTTTATCTGTTTTTCCGCATACACCTTTTACTGTACATCCTGTCCCCTTAGCAGTTTCTTGACACTGATAACAAAACATACTCATTTAAAATCCTCCTTTAAATTTTTAGTTCTTTTTATCTTATATTTATATGATAAGTTATTTTTAATATAGATTCCGTATCATATGTTACCATTCTAAAAAGTTTCTGGGGGACAGTTACTTAATTCTGGGGGACAGTTACTTAATATCTTTATTCACCTAAAAGTTCCATATTTCAATTCTTTTTCACTTCAACTTCATTTATTTCCTCAATTCAAATAAAAATAAGCACTGAAATTTTAATAAAACTTCAAGTGCTTATCCCCTTATATTACAGAATTTATCCTTTTAAAAATTATATATCTTCATATGTATTTTTTAAAAGCAGTGCATCCTTTTCCAGAATAGGGCTTTCGCATATTATACACCCGGCACATTTAAAATCTTTTAGTGCTTTAAGACAAAATTTATAATTAAAATCGCTTTCGCTAAAAGGAAGATGATTTCTTTCACCCTTTGCGCTGTAATTTATTCCACTCATATGAATATGCATATCCTTAAGTGCCTCATCACCCAGTTTGTCACCCACAAGCTGAAGTATTTTTGCAAAGTCTTCATAACTTTTAAGTCCGCCATTTGTCCTTGCATGTATATGGGAAAAGTCAATACACAATTTACATGACTTTACTTCACTGCATAATGAAACAAGCTCCTCAATGCTTCCAAACTGTGTGCCCTTTCCCGTTGTTTCAAGCCTATAATCCACGCCATCATATGGCAGTTTCTCAAGATTAGCCTTTATTGTATTATATGCATCTTCCTTAGAATCTTGAAGATAAAACCCTGGATGAAATACCAGGCTTCTGCCTCCAACCTTTTTTAATCCTTTCATACCCTTTATTATTCTATCTATAGATTGATCTTGCTTTAAATCCTCATCAGCATTTAAATTTACAAAATATGAGCCATGTGCTGATAAATAAAAGTTATTTTTATTTTTCACCTCTAAAATATCTGGGGCATTTTTGTCAGTAACATTTACTGATCTTACAAACGGAAGTTCCATAGCGTCAAGGCCAATTGATTTCAAATATTCAATGCCTGAAACATAATTAAATTTTGTTGAACCATCCCCAATGGGAGTTCCAGAAATACCAAATAACATTTTATCCATATATAATCACAACTTTCTTAAGTATTTGTTTAAACTATTGTCCTAATAATTATATTATCATTGTTTTTCCTCCCATTGTAAACAAAAAATTATTTATCCGATGACTACCATCTGTAATATCTAACGGCTGCTACAGCGTTTCCATTACTTCAAGCAGGTTCTGATAGCTGGTCACCTCATGGTACTTCACACCACTTGTGGAAATCTCGTTGAACAGCTTCTTTGCGCATGAGATTTTCGCCTCTTCAATTTCATCAGTACGTGTCATTTCACCGAATTTTGTAGATTTCATACTGCCTTTAGTCTCTGCTATAAAAAAGATATGCTTCACTGTACCTTTTTTAAACGAAATCGCCCAATCCGGGGAGTAATTACCAACAGGAGTTGGGATATAAAATCCACGTGGGCCTCTCGGCAGTTTCGCGTAAACAACAACCTCTTTGGCAGTATCCAAATCCTTTGCAAATCGCCGCTCGACGCTGTCAGCTGCTGTGCCATCCGTAAAAACGTAATCTTGAATCGCGTGTTTCGCCTTAAACGCCTTTGCGTATTCATCGGAAGCACGGCTCATATTGAAGATATCCTGTGAGTACGGTTCCTCAGCACTTGGTGTGTAGGTAATATGTTCAACCACAACCGATGCCTTTTGGCGGTTAATTAGCCCTACAACCTTGGCAATAAACTCCTCCGGATTTTCTCGGAACAGCCACAGCTTTTCACGGGAAATACCACTTAAAATTGTTGCAACCGTCCGGCGCGTAAGGGTAGTACCTTCGGCAATCTTTCCTATAAGGTCATATTCAACAGAACTACCTTGCGAACGATCAAGCTTTTTTGTTTCGGTGCTTTCTACATTGAAATCTGTGCCAGTCTGTTCGCCTTTTGTTAAGGTGTATGTCAATCGGGCTACCCGAAGCTCACTGTTTATAGCATCAATAGATTTTTTAATAAGTTCTTCGCTGTCGAATTCCACAGTGTAAGCATACCGCTTATT
>DHEX01000028.1 GCA_002400085.1 Clostridiaceae bacterium UBA4839
CATAAACTTATATGTATCATCCCACCTCGAATACTCGAGATTAGAGCTTGACATGCTTAAAATATCATGGTTTATAATATTTTTAACTTTCCCTATTGAATTTTTCATCTGACTTATTTCAATATTTTTAATACTTTTAGTAAGATAAGTTTCACAATAAAAATATGTAACCACATTTATGATTAAAAATATTATAGTAATTTTAGAAGCAATTTTCTTTGATAGTTTCATAAACTTACTCCACCTAAACATATGACAAAATGTAGATATTTTTTTTACATTATATCTTATTTATAATATAATGATTATACTCTTATTAGATGTTTAGTTCAATAATTCATATTCATATGTCTTTAATAATAAAAAGGTGGTGCGATTTATGAATAATGATGAGCTTGATTATTTTAACAATGCCCGAAAAGCCGGGATGAAAGAATACTCAAGTAAGACCTCCAAAGGTCAAAGTGGATACCTTCCTTCCCTTGAAGAGATGGTAAAAGATGCAGAAATAGTATCCCAAGTAGACCTTGGAATAATGGAAATACCTTTAAAAAAAATTGTTGGCACCTATACCCATTTAAGGAGTTTAAGCTTTGCAAATAATTTTATGCCTATACTAAATAATTCTGAGTTCCGCCAAAAATGGATAGACGTATGCAAAGCTCACATTGAAGAAGGGATAAGAGATCCAATAAAGGTTTATGAATATTTGAATTGGTATTATGTAATTGAAGGGAACAAAAGAGTAAGTGTCCTTAAATACTTTGATGCCTATTCTATGTACGCTAAAGTTACAAGGTTAATACCAAAAATGGACATCAATAATCCTACAGTAGAAATTTACTATGAATTTTTAAAATTTAATAATAAAACTAAAATTAACTCTATTTGGTTTTCGAAAAAAGGAAACTTTGAAAAGCTTTCAAAGCTTTTGGATAAGTATAATCCGCCTGAAGATTATATTAGTAATAAATATAAATACTTTGAACTTCATATATATAACACATTTAGAAAAGTGTATTTAAAAATGGGAGGAGGAAGCCTTCCCATTACAACAGGAGATGCATATCTTAATTATGCAAAGCTTTATGGTATTCATGATGTGCAAAATGAAGAAGAATTTGAGAAAACACTTAAAGAACTTATAAAAGAGCTTCAACTTGTTGAAAAAGATAGTTTAATAGACATTAAAACTGCCCCGCAGAAAAATGAGGGAGGAGTACTTTCAACCTTATCTACTCTTATTATTCCTCAAAAGAAACTCAAAGTAGCTTTTTTATATGCAAGAAATGCTGAATCATCAGGATGGACATATGGCCATGAACTTGGAAGGCAGTATCTTGAAGAGGTGCTTAAAGATCAGGTTGTAACAACATATGTGGATAATGTTCCTGAACGCGGAGGAGCTTATCCATATATTAAATCCTTAGCAGATAATGGCAATGACGTTATTTTTACTACCAGCCCAGTTTTTAAGAATGATACATTAAGATGTGCTCTTGAATACCCAAACATTAAATTTTTTAACTGCTCCGAGCATACACCTTATAAACATTTAAGCAACTACTACGGGAGAACCTATGAGCCAAGGTTTTTAACAGGAATCATTGCAGGGTCCATGACAGAAAATAATCTTTTAGGCTACGCAGCTACAAGTCCAAGCCATGAAGTAATAAGCTGCATAAATGCTTTTGCCTTAGGGGCTAAGATAGTAAATCCAAAGGCAAAGGTTAAAGTAGTTTGGACAAGAGAATGGAACAGCCATCATAAGTTTACAGATGCAGATAAAAAACTTATTGCTATGGGAACGGATATAATATCAAACAGAAACCTTTCTGTTCCAAGGGAAGTTACAACAAAATTTGGTGTATACTCCATGCTCTGCAGTATGGATATAAATACAGGAAAACCAATTCATCATCTGTCGGCTCCAATATGGCGCTGGGGAATTTTCTATGAAAGGATAGTACAAAATATATTAAATAACACTTTTAAAAATATAATGGACATGTTCAGCAGCAATGATAAGCTTGTTAACTTCTGGTGGGGGCTAGAATCTAATGCTCTCGATATATATTATACAAAATATGTCCCAATTGAAACTCAAAAATTGGTTAACCTAATGAAAAAAATGATTATAACTGGAGATTATCATCCTTTCACAGGTCCAATATATGATAATAATGGCAATTTAAAAGTTGATTCTGATGATATTGCTTCAAATGGAGAAATTTTAAATATGGATTATTTTGTTGATAATGTAGAAGCCGAAGAATATAAATAGGAGCATTTTGTGCTCCTATTTTACATCATAATCTAAAATATATTTTTCATAAGCATTTATAACAGTAGTTTTATTATACTCCCTTATTCTTTCCTTTCTACCATAATTCAAGTGAATATGCCCATGGACAAAATATTTTGGAGAATATTTATCCAAAAGTTCATTAAAGCTTAAAAAACCTCCATGGCATAAATCCTTGTCATCATCAAAACCATAAAGCCCTGCATGAGTAACTAAAATATCAAATCCGTCATTTTTTATAATCTTTCTCTTTAATTTTTTAATTCTTTTTTTCATTTCCTCTTCTGAATACTGAAAGTCCCCGTTATTGTATAGTTTGCTTCCTCCAAGCCCTAATATCCTTATATTATTGTATGTTACTATGGTATCTTCAATACAGTCACAGCCTTCAGGTGGATTTTTAATATAATCGCTGTCATGATTGCCATGTACATATAAAAGAGGTATGCTTGCCATGGTTACAAGAAAGGATAGGTATTCAGCTTTTAAATCACCGCAAGAAATAATAAGATCAATATCTTCAAAATATTTTTTGTCAAAATAGTCCCATAAGTACTTTGATTCCACATCTGAAATAAATAGTATTTTCATATTTCTGCCTGCTTTCTGCCAAATTAACCATATATTATTAAGTGATAATTTTTTAAGATATGCTGCAGTGTCATAATATTAATTATATTATACCCGTAAATAGTCTTTAATTGAAATAAATTTATTTTTACTAATTTTGGAAACCTGTAAGCAAAAAACAGCATCCAGTAATGGCTATCTCATATTATGTGATCAGTACAAAATAAATAATAACTCATATAACAGTAGGCAGCTGCCAGTAATACTATCTTTCATCAAAATTTAATTTCTGATGTATTTCCATGCTATATTTAATGTCTAAAAATATAAATACAATAACTGCAGGAACTACCCAGCAAAATCCTATATTTGCAAATGGCAAATGGCTTGTAACTTTTCTAAGCCCAAATATGTTTAATGTATCTACAAGGGTAATTGCAAATGTCGTATAAACAGTACCTGAAACTACTTTATCATCTTTAACAAACCTATCAAGCAATGTTGAAATAATTAATATTATTATAATTGGATATAAAATATCTAATACTGGACCTGCAAGCTTTATTATTTTGTCAACCCCAAGATAGGCAATTAAAGTGCTCATAAAACTTATCCAGATAACATTTATGCTGTATTTTAATTTACCATTAGTTAATCTTTCAAAATATTGCGAAGCTGTTGTAATAAGGCCAATAGAAGTAGTAAAGCAAGCCAGTGAAACAGCTATAGCAAGAACAAGCATTCCTTGATTCCCAAGTATTCTTTTTGAAACTTCAATAACAAGTTCAACCTTTTCTATATCACCTGAAATTAAGCCTGATGCTTGTGAGCCAATGTAAACAAGACCTCCATAAACAAGTGCCAATCCCCCAATGGCAACAAAACCAGATTTCCTTGTTACGTCAATTATCTCCTTTTCACTTTTATAACCCTTTTGAATTGCAGATGAAAGTATAATAGATGAAAATATAACTGCTGCCATGGCATCCATAGTTTGATATCCTTCTGCAAGAGATTTTGAAAAAATATGAGAAGAGTTTACGCTTACAGGGGCTGCTATAGGATTTATGATGCCCTTTACTATAAGAATAGCTAATGTTAAAAATAAAACTGGAGTTAATACAAAACCAATTATATCTATTATTTTGGAAGGTTTCATAACAAAAATTATATTTATAAGAAAGTATATGCAGTAGAAAATGATAGGGTTAATTCCGGAAAAGAACGGTTTAATTGACATTTCATAAGTTGTAGCTGCAGTCCTTGGTATGGCAAATAATGGGCCAATGCAAAGTGTTAAAGCGGTAATTATTAAAACTGCAAACCCCTTATCAAGCTTCGAGGCGACTTTTTCAGCAGAACCTCCTGCCTTTATCCCAGCAATTATTCCCAAAAACGGAAGCCCTGTTGCAGTTATAACAAATCCAATAATGGCCTGCCAGTAACTTGAACCAGATATTTTCCCAAGATAAACAGGGAAAATTAAATTACCTGCTCCAAAGAACATTGCAAACAGCGCAAAACCTATTACCATAACATCTCGTGATTTTTTGTTCATTAAATTACCCCCCTATTTTATGTTGTTTATGTGAATATTTTGAATGTTAATAATAAAGCAAATTATCCCTCTTTATAAATAACACAACTATCAAAATTTGTCAATTTATTTGTATTTTCGATACATTATGTGTTAACCTTATAAATTTATTCAATAACATCCATTATCATACAAACCATCCAAAGACTTAAAAAGTAAGATAATACAGATTTTTGCTCTTACTCGATAAGATTATGCTCACTATTATAACTTTGTTAAAAAAAATCTTTCAATTTATAAGTGCCAGCCTCTTGACATNNATGTCAAGAGGCTGGCACTTATATTTTAATGGATTTTCTGTAGGGAACGGTCTTGACCGTTCCGCCCCCCATTTTTGAGCCTAAAAATCATTTGATAGCACCTTGCTTAGAAAATCTTTTGTCCTTGGGTTTTTAGGGTTTGAAAAAATATCCTTAGGTTTCCCTTCTTCAACTATCTTTCCATCATCCATAAAAAGAATCCTGCTTCCAACTTCCCTGGCAAAACCCATTTCATGAGTAACTACCACCATTGTCATTCCTTCTCCAGCCAGTTCTTTCATAACATTTAAAACCTCGCCAACCATTTCAGGGTCAAGGGCTGAAGTTGGTTCATCAAAGAGCATAACATCAGGAGACATAGCAAGTGCCCTTGCAATTGCTATTCTCTGCTTTTGACCTCCTGAAAGCTGATTAGGATAGGCATCTGATTTATCTTCCAATCCAATTTTTTTTAGAAGTCTATGTGCAGTTTCTTTTGCACTATTTTCATCCTGTCCCTTTACCTTTATTGGTGCGAGAGTAATATTGTCCATAACTTTCATATTAGGAAAAAGATTAAATTGCTGAAATACCATGCCCATCTTTTCTCTAATTTTGTTTATGTCTGTACCTTTTTTAGTGACATTTTTACCTTCAAATATTATTTCACCAGAGGTTGGGGTTTCAAGCAAGTTAAGGCATCTTAAAAAAGTGCTTTTCCCTGCGCCCGATGGCCCTATAATAACTACAACCTCACCTTTTTCAATATTCACATTTATATCTTTTAATACCGAAAGATTCCCATAATCCTTGTTCAAATTTTTAACCTCTATCACTTAAGCTCAGCCTCCTTTCAAACTTATGAAGCAGGCTTGAAACAGTAAAAGTTAATACAAAATAAATAAGTGCTGCTATTATTAATGGTTCAAAAGGTCTAAATGTATTTCCTCTTACAGTATCAGCATTATACATAAGCTCATGAATACCTATTACAGAAGTTATTGATGAGTCTTTAATAATAGTTACAAATTCATTTCCAAGGGCAGGAAGTATATTCCTAATTGCCTGGGGTAAAACAACATACCTCATAGCCATGCTGCTGCCCATACCAAGACTTCTTGCAGCTTCCATCTGCCCTTTATCAACAGATTGAATTCCAGAACGTATAATTTCAGCTACATATGCTCCACTGTTTAGTGACATGGCAATAATTCCTGCCATAACATCAGGGAAAGATGACCCGAAAGCCTCAATTTCGGGAAAATTTATGCCTAATTTAGGTAAGCCAAAATAAATTATATAAAGCTGAACTAAAAGTGGCGTCCCTCGTACAAATTCAATATACACAGTTGCAATGCAGTTTAAAACTTTAACCTTTGATAAACGCATCAGTGAAAATAATATCCCAAGAAGTATTCCAAATAGAACTGCAAAAACTGCAATTAAAATGGTATATTTAGTTCCATCTAGAAAAAGCATATAATATTTAGGAAGAAAATCAAAATTCAAAATAGCACACCCCCAAAGCAAAATATATAAGGAAAAAAACTTATAAAGGAGTGCAGCAGCCGCTGCTCCTCCCTTAAAGTGATATTACACAGGGCTCGCTTTAAGCCCGCTTACCCGTGAACTATTCTGCTTCCTCCTTAACCATTTCCTCCATGAATTTATTAATACTGCCGTCCTTTGTTAGTCTATCGAGAGTTTTGTTAATGGAATCAAGAAGCTCTTTATTATCTTTTTTTATTGCAATAGCATATCCGTTTTCATTGCCCTTTACATCAACATCTGAGATTGCTAAGTCAGGATTTTTACTTACATAAGCTTTTGCAATGGGTTCTTCTAAAACTGCTGCTTCAACCTTTTTATTCTTAAGATCTAAAACTATATCTGTTACCTTAGAAAGCCCTTTAAATTCTGATCCCGGCATTTTTTCTTTTATAAAATCCTGCTGAGTTGACCCCTTTTGCGCTGCTACTTTTTTACCCTTAAAATCATCTATGGTCTTATACTTGTCCTTATCTTCGGTTCTAACTATAAGGCTTTGAACTATCTTATGGTAATTGTTAGAAAAATCTACACTCTTCATTCTTTCAGGAGTAGGNNAAACTCATATCCTTAATTTCAAGCTCCACTCCTAAATCCTTTGCAGCTTCCTTTAAAATAAGTATATCAAAGCCTGTTATTTCATCTTTTCCATTTGTTACTTTATGGAATTCATATGGCGGATAATCTGCACAAGTACCTAAAACTATTTTCCCTGATTTTTTTATTTTTTCAAAATCTGTTTGCTGTTTAGCTGATTCTTTTTCTTTTGCAGCTCCATTTTTACTGCTTGAACACCCAACAGCAAAAATTGATAAGGATAAAATTAGTGCCAATGTCATGCATAATAATTTCTTTTTCATTTTAATTAATACCCCCTATAATTTAAATTAAATTTTGTATAATAATACAATAAAGTATAATACTTATTCAATAGCAGGCAAAAAAAAATTGTGTTTTTTTATTGTTGTTTATTTTATTAGTATATTTACTTGATTTTTATTTATATTCTATAATTGCTTCATTTTATATAAACTAATATATATGCATCATTATGATTTAAGACCTTAATTATTATAAATGTATTATACATGGCATAGTTATACATGTCAATGCTTTTTTATACAAAATTTAAAAAATTTTATCGGAATTTATCGAATTAATTGCAAAAGTAAATTAGACCCCTCCGAAGTAAATAAAAAAGAGGTTACCCTATATTATCAGGCAACCTCTAAATATTATTAACTACTTTAAATTTTGCTATCTCATTCCAATTGCTGCTCGTTATTTTTAATATAAAAAGTATCCCGCTGCTCCTGCCAAAACAATAAGCAGTATAGGGTCTACATTATATTTAAGTGATGCAATAAAGCATAATAAAAATATAATCACACTCTTATAATCAATAAATGAACCATAGGCTACAAGTATAGCTGCAGCTGCTACAAGGCCTACTGTTGCAGGTCTTAACCCTAAGAAGGCATAATCCATATACTTATTATCCTTAAACTTTAAAAAGAACTTTGAAATTATAATCATTATTATAAATGAAGGCAATGTAACCCCAAGTGTTGCCATAGCAGAACCAATTACTCCTGATGTTTTATAGCCTATATATGTTGCTGTATTTATTGCAACAGGTCCTGGGGTTGCTTGAGATATAGCAACCACATCAATAAACTCCTGAACACTCACCCAAGCATATTTATCAACAACTTCTTTTTGGATTAAAGGGAGCATTGCATATCCGCCGCCAAAGCTAAAAAGGCCTATTTTAAAAAAGCAAAAAAATACCTGCATTAAAATACTCATTTGCTAGTCCTCCTAAAAAATTTGCCATAAAGTATGCCTCCAAGTGCTGAAGCTATAATTATATAAACTGGAGTAATATTTAGAAATGCCACCAGTATAGCTGCTATAACTGGAATCATAAAGGTTTTTTTATTTATTTTTGCACTTTTTGAAAGCCTTATAACTGGTGCTGCTATAAGTGCAACAACTGCAGGTCTTATGCCCTTGAAAATTCTTGCTACAACCTGACTATCCTTAATGCCAATAAAAAATGATGCAATAAAAAGAATAATTAAAAATGATGGTAAAACTGCTCCTAAAGTTGTAAAAACGCTTCCTATTACACCA
>DHEX01000133.1:0-5042 GCA_002400085.1 Clostridiaceae bacterium UBA4839
TTGTTTTCAAGTTCTACAGTATCTCCGGTTTTAAATTTGAGAGGAAGAAACTGCGTATTTATTTCAATTGTATAGTGATTTTCTACTAATATTGTTGTTGTATCATTTTCAATATTTAAAATTGTTCCCTGCATATTATTCTATTAAGGGAGGAATATTACTTTCAATCTTTATTTTATCTCCCTTTTCCTTATTATCCTTGATATTTGTAATTTTCATATTTATAGTCCTTCCATCAGGCAGTTTAACAAGAGCATAAGTTTCATTAATATTTTCTATTATACCGTCCATAATATCACTCCTTTATATACTTAACTTAGTATTTGCATTTAAAAAAATTTAATTCACAATATGAAAATTTAAATCATGAATTGAAGAATAAACAATTTGCACTTCTTTAAATTTATGCATTATGTTATAATTTAAGTAGACGAGATTAAAGTATATATAGATAAAAATTGCTGTTGAGGGGTGGTATAATGAAACGACAGTATGAACCAAGGATAAAAAGCGAAGAGGCTGATTTATTGATGGATGCAATACTCACATTAAAAAACCGGGAAGAATGTTACAGATTTTTTGAAGATGTATGTACAATTAATGAAATTCGTGCTATAGCACAAAGGCTTCAGGTGGCACAGATGTTGAGAGAAAAAAGAACATATATTGATATTGCAGATACCACAGGAGCTAGTACAGCAACAATAAGTAGAGTAAATAGAGCACTTAATTATGGTAGTGATGGATATAAGATTATTTTTGAGAGACTTGATAAAATGGAAAAAGAGAAAAGTAAATCAAAAATACAAAAATAATAGCATGAAAACACAAAAGATTAAGATAATTTTTGTTTATCTTAATCTTTTTTATTTTATAGCTGCCATCACTAATACTGCTATTCACATCCATTATTTCCTGCGTTAAGCGGGGTATTATGAATGGCTGCCGAAACTATTGTGGACTGTGATATCACAGCCCTTATTGATCTAAAAGGTATGCTATTTTTAAAAAATGTCAATAATGCTATAATGATATGGATATTAAAGTTGGGAGGAATTGCTTTGGATTTAAATACTTTAAATAAGGAACAGCTTGAAGCTGTGAAAACTGTTGATGGACCACTTCTAATTTTAGCTGGTGCAGGTTCGGGGAAAACCAGGGTAATTACATATAGAATTGCCCATCTAATAGAAATTGGGGTTTATCCAGGAAACATTCTTGCCATTACGTTTACTAACAAAGCAGCGGATGAGATGAAAGAAAGAGTAATAGAGCTTATTGGTGAAGAAGCAAAATCTATGTGGATAAGCACTTTTCATTCAGCTTGTGTTAGAATTTTAAGGGCTAATATTGAAAAATTAGGATATAATAAGAATTTTGTTATTTATGATTCTCAAGAGCAGGAAAAGCTTATAGATGAATGTTTGAAGGAACTTAATTTTGATAATAAGCTTTATAAGCCAAGGGAAATATTATCAAAAATCGGATCACTTAAGGATACTTTAACTGATGAAGAGGATTACTATAAAAAGTATGCAGATGATTTTAAAAACAAAGTGGTTGCAAGGACATTTTTGCTTTATCAAAAAAAATTAAAAAACAGCAATGCCCTGGATTTTGATGATATTATAAATAAAACTGTTAAGCTTTTTCAAACTTATCCTGATGTTCTTAATCACTATCAAAGGAAATTTAAATACATACTTGTAGATGAGTATCAGGATACTAACAGAGCACAGTATGAACTTATAAATTTACTGGCAAAGGGGCATAAAAATCTTTGCGTCGTGGGCGATGATGACCAAAGCATTTACATGTTCAGAGGCGCAGACGTAAGGAATATATTGGACTTTGAAAAGGATTATCCTTCCTGTAAGGTTATAAAACTTGAGCAAAACTATAGATGCACAAAAAAGATTCTTGATGCTGCAAATTATGTTATTGCCAATAATGAGCAGAGAAAGCCTAAAAAATTATGGACTGAAAATAAAACTGGGGACAACATAAAATTTTATAGGGCTGAAAATGAAAGAGGAGAAGCCAGGTTTATTTTAGATGAGATAAAGGATTTAACTTCAACAGATTTCAAATACAAGGATGTGGCAATTTTATATAGAAACAATGCTATGTCCCGTGTCCTTGAAGAAGCACTAATAACAAACAATATACCCTATAAGGTAATTGGTGGATTTAGGTTCTATGACAGAATGGAAGTAAAGGATATTATGGCTTATCTTAAAGTCATTAATAATCCTCTTGACAATATAAGTGTTTTAAGAATTGTAAATGTGCCTAAAAGGGGTATTGGAGCTTCAACAATAGATACAATAAGAGAATATGCAAATCAAAATGAAATAAGCATTTATAGCGCCATATTAGAATCAGAAAAAATAGATGGGTTAAACTCAAGGGCTTTAAATGCAGTACAAAAATTTATAAGCCTTATGGGCAGCTTAGCTGCTGCATTTGAGAAGATGGATGTGCCAGAGCTTATAAATGAAGTTATAGAAAAAACAGGCTATGTAGATGAGCTTAAAAAGGAAAATACAAAGGAAAGTACAGAGAGAATTGAAAACATCCAAGAATTTTATTCTGCTGCCCTTGAATTTGAGGAAAAATCAGAGGATAAAAGCCTTTCAGCTTTTCTTGAAAAGCTATCCCTTGTATCCGATCAAGACAGCCTTGATGACAATGGAGGAATTACCCTTATGACTCTTCATTCGGCAAAAGGTCTTGAATTTCCTATAGTATTTATAGCAGGCTGTGAGGATGGAATATTCCCTCATTACTCTGCAAGAGATGATAAGGATGAGCTCGAAGAGGAGAGAAGGCTTTGCTATGTAGGAATAACAAGAGCAAAGCAGAAGCTATATATGACTTGTGCAAAGCAAAGAATGCTTTTTGGAAGGATTATGTTTAATCCTATATCTATGTTTGTTGATGAGATTCCCGAAACATATGTAGATGATTTATCTAAAAATGACAGCAGCTTAAAAGTCAGTTATGACTATAAGAGTATATTTAATTATAAAAAAACACAAAATAATTTCCTAAATCAGCCTTCCTATGTTTCACAACAAATTAAGCCGGTTTCAAACTCAATTGATTCAAATGATGTAAAACCAGGAAGCAAAATAAATCATAAAATATTTGGATGCGGTACTATAGTTTCAATTAAAGATTCGGATTCGGGAAAAATAATTACAGTAGCTTTTGATAAAGGTGGAATAAAGAATTTAATGCTTAATTCAGCACCTATTGAGATAATAAGCTAAGGGGTATTTCATTTAGAATATTAAATGAGGTGTTTTTATGGAAAATATAGAGGAAATAAAGAAAAGAGTTGAAAAGTTAAGAGAAGAACTTGAATATCACAGCTATAAATATTATGTTTTGGATCAGCCTGAAATAAGTGATTACGATTATGACAGGATGATGAATGAGCTTATAAAACTTGAGGAGGAATACCCTGAATTAAAATCTCCCACATCTCCAACTCAAAGGGTTGGAGGTGTGCCTCTTAAGGAATTCAATCAGGTAGTACATTCTGTACCTATGTTAAGTCTTCAGGATGTTTTTAGTTTTGAGGAGCTTAAAAACTGGGTAAATAAGATTAAGGAAGTTTATAGTGAGGCTGAGTTTGTAGTAGAGCTGAAAATTGATGGACTTTCTGTATCACTTTTATATGAAAATGGTGAGCTTATAAGAGGTGCTACAAGGGGAGATGGCAATATTGGTGAAGATGTTACAAATAACATTAAAACCATAAAAAGCATTCCTCTTAAAATTAAAGATAAAAACCTTTTGGAAGTTAGAGGAGAAGTATATATGCCCAAAGCTGCATTTATTAAGTTAAATGAAAAAAAAGAGGAGCTTTCAGAGCAAACTTTTGCAAATCCAAGAAATGCAGCAGCAGGTTCGCTAAGGCAGCTTGATCCTAAAATTACAGCTAAAAGGAAGCTGGATATTTTTGTCTTTAACATACAAAGATATGACGGTGAGATAAAAACTCATAGAGAAGGTTTAGATTACTTAGAAACTTTAGGATTTAAAGTAAGTCCTAAGAGAATTTTGTGTAAGGATATTGATGAAATTATAAATGCTATAGAGTTATTAGGTGACATGAGGGGCGAGCTAACTTTTGATATTGATGGTATTGTAATTAAGGTTAATGATTTAAAAATGAGGGAAGAACTTGGACAAACTGCAAAAACTCCGAGGTGGGCAGTTGCATATAAATTTCCTGCAGAAAGAAAGGTAACAAAATTAGTGGACATAGTACTTCAGGTAGGAAGAACTGGTGCTATTACGCCTACAGCTGTTTTAGAACCAGTTAGAATTGCAGGTTCTGTTGTTTCTCGCGCTACCCTTCATAATGAGGATTATATAAAGGATAAGGATATTATGATAGGGGATACTGTAATAATTCAAAAAGCAGGAGAAATAATACCAGAAGTTGTTGAAGTGGTAAAAGAAAAAAGGAACGGCAGTGAAGTAGTTTTTAATATGCCTTCAAAATGCCCTGTTTGCGGTGCGGATGCAGTAAGAGAAGAAGGAGAGGCAGCTTTAAGGTGTACAAATATTTCCTGCCCAGCTCAAATAAAAAGAAGTATCATTCATTTTGCTTCAAGGAATGCTATGAACATAGAAGGACTTGGACCTCAGATGGTATCTTTGCTTATAGATAATAACCTTATAAAGGATGCATCCGATTTATATTATTTAAAATTTGAGGATATTGTTAATTTAGAAAGAATGGGAGACAAGTCTGCACAAAATTTACTTAATGCAATAAATAAAAGCCGTGAAAATGATATTGATAGGCTGATATTTGGGCTAGGTATAAGATTTGTTGGCCTAAAGGGAGCTAAAAATGTAGGAAGGCATTTTAAATCTATAGATAGGTTAAAGGAAGCAAAGTATGAAGATCTTGTTGAAGTAGAAGAAGTTGGCGATAAGATGGCAAACAGCATACTGGAATTTTTTAAGCAGGAGCAAAATTTAAATTTAATAAAAAAATTAAAGGATGCTGGAGTTAATTT
>DHEX01000133.1:5094-8110 GCA_002400085.1 Clostridiaceae bacterium UBA4839
TTGCCGGCGCTGAAGCAGGCAGCAAGCTTGCTAAGGCTGCAGAGCTTAATGTAAAAATTATTTCTGAGGAAGAATTTCAAAAGATGATAAGCGAATAAAACTAATATATATATGCTCTATTTCTATAAGCAAAAATTATCTATTGCAGGGGGCTGTTGCACTAAGAATAAATACTACAATATATTGTGCTAATTTTAAATTTGCAAATCAATATATTGTATGTAAATTTCTTAGTGCAACAGCCTCATCTTTTTGAGAAATTAAGTAAATATGTGTATAAAACCTCATATAATTCAATAAGTATAAGGTAATAAGTGCATAAGTATAATAAGAAAACAATTATTATACTTATCACTATTGTATAATATTGTTAAATTTATCACGATTTAATGTGGTAAGGTGTTAAAATATTTATAAAAAATATTATGACTTATTGCGACAAGAAATGAAGTAATTAAGTTTTAAAGCACCATTTACAAATGCGGCAATTGCAGTAGTTTGAGCTTAACATTGAAAAATTAAATTAATTATATGTCGTATTTTGAAATAAATTCAAGTGGCTTAATCAATTGACCTAATATTCAAAAAAATATAAAATAAAATGTAATACATAAATAACATATATTAAATAGAATTAATGGCATAATGTGGGACATTATTTATTATTATATTAATTAATAATATTGCAAAATTTTATTAATTTTTATAAGAGAGGTGTGGCGATGGAGACAAGATACAATTTGGACAAGTTAACATTGTGGCAGTGCAATGACTATATGAAATATCTTCTTAAGTTTGATTTGGGAAATGAACATTATGTTTCTTGTCATTTGTTTGAATAATTAACTTAGTTCACTAATAAAATTTATATATAATGAAGTAATTTAATTACTTCAAAAAAAGGGGGGTCATTATGAACAAGAAGAATTTAACCAAAGTTTTAGCTTTATTGCTTAGTGTAATGATGCTGACTGTACTGTTTGCAGGGTGTGGTAAAAGCTCGTCTAAAGATGAAAACCAAAAGCTAGTTTATAATCTTGGTGCACAGCCAAAAACTATTGATCCAGCTAAAAACACTGCAGTTGATGGTGGAAATGTTATAAGTGCATGCTTTGAAGGGCTTACAAGATACAATGATGACGGAACAATAAAACCTGGTGTTGCTGAAAAGTGGGATATATCTGATGACAAACTTACTTATACTTTCCATTTGAGAAAAAATGCAAAATGGTCAGATGGAACACCTGTTACAGCCGATGACTTTGCTTATGCATGGAAGAGGGCTCTTGACCCAGCAACAGAAGCTGAGTATTGCTATCAACTTTTCTATATAAAAGGAGCAGAAGAATATTATACTGCACTTTCGAAGAAGGAAGAAGCAGATTTTAACAATGTAGGGGTTAAGGTAAAGGATAAGAATACCTTTGAAGTTACATTAAAGGCTCCTACACCATATTTCCTTGAATTATGTTCCTTCGCAACCCTTATGCCGATCAAGAAAGATGTAGTTGAAAAAGATCCTGAAGGCTGGGCACTGGATCCAGCAACCTATATAGGTAATGGGCCATTTAAGCTAACGGAAATTTCAGAAAAAGAAAAATATGAATTTGTTAAGAATGAAAAATATTGGGATGCTAAGAATGTCAAACTAAATGCAATGACCTTTGTTATGATAATGGAAGCATCATCAGCAATGGGTTCTTATGATAAAGGTGATATTGATTTTCTTGATAGTATCCCGGCAGAAGAGATTAAGAGATTAAAGGATGCTGGAGAATATAAGACAGTCCCATACATTGGAACATACTTTATTTGCTTTAACAACCAGAAAGCGCCTTTTGATAATGAAAAGGTTAGAGAAGCATTTACACTTGCCATAGATAGGCAGCCTTTGATTGATGCAATATTAAAAGCAGGACAAAAGCCAGCAACAGCATATGTACCATATGGCATATATGAAGAGGGAACCACTGAGTTTAGAACAAAGGGTGGAGACTATTTTAAACCAGAAGGAGATGTTGCAAAGGCTAAGCAGCTTCTTGCCGACGCAGGATATCCAAATGGTCAAGGTCTCCCAGAAATAACTTATCTTTATAATACAAGTGAATCTCATAAGGCTATTGCTGAAGCATTGCAGAATATGTGGTATAGGAACTTAGGGATAAAGGTTAAGATTCAAAATATGGACTGGGCAGTATTCCAGGATGCAAGACAACAAGGCAATTATCAAGTTGCAAGACATGGATGGATAGGCGACTATTCAGATCCTATGACATTCCTTGATATGTGGGTAACTGGCGGAGGCAATAATGATGCTAAGTATTCTAACCCACAATATGATAAACTTATAAAGGATGCAAATGTTGAGCCTGACGCTAAGAAGAGAATGGGAATGCTTCACCAGGCAGAGGATCTATTGATGAAAGATTATGCAGTTTGCCCACTTTATTTCTATGTAAGCCAAGTTGTTGAAAAGCCTTATGTAAAAGGAATTTATAAGGTTCCAACTGGCGGATTATACTTTGAACATGCTTATATAGATGAAGATATAAAGGCAGGAAAAACTAAATAATAAGCTATAAAAAAGCAGGGATTTTTTTAATCCCTGNNAACTTGTCACACAGTCTGACGTGCCTGGTACTTTTGAATTAAAAAGTTAATGAAGCTGCAATGAAGTATTAACTTTTTAAATTTTCATACTACTATTTTGAATTAGAAATGATATAATGTTATTAATATACTAAGGTAACATTATACGTAGGGGATGTTTTATATGTTAAAAAATATTTATTAAAAATATTGTGACATATTACGACAAAAAATGAAACAATTAAGTTCTTGGAGCATCATTTATAAATGCTGTAATTGTAATAGCTTGAGCTTAACATTGAAAAATTAAATTAATTATATGTCGTATTTTGCAATAAATTCAAATTGATTATTTAATTGACCTAACATTCAAAAAAATATAGAATAAAATGTAATACACGGATAATATACTTTAAATAAAACAAAT
>DHEX01000112.1:0-5220 GCA_002400085.1 Clostridiaceae bacterium UBA4839
TAGAATAAATACTATGTTATCTATCTATTATCATAATTCAGTTATTGTTAAGCTATCCGTCTTTTGCTGCAATATACTGTTCAATACATTTCCATACAGTTTGTTCGTCAAAACGTTTACCAATCAGCTTATCCTCACACGGTTTGAAATCATAAAGACATAAGCTGTCAGTATTTATTTTTATGCCTTGAATCATGCCATCAGAAACAGAAATATATATAGATACATTTCCAAAAGAATATCTTTTTTCTAATTCGATATCAAATTTTGGAGACTGAGCATACAGCCAATCATAGGATGAAAGCATCTGCTCTAATGGCGCCTTGAAATTAGCTTTGCTTATATATTCAATATTTTTGCAATCAAATGTTTCTATAAATGTTTGTATTACTTTTTCTACAGTTATTTCACTGTTAATTGATGATAAATTTACAACTCTGCTTCTGACAGATTTAATGCCCTTGGACTGTAATTTTAACATTGACGGTGAAAGTGCTTTTTCTAATTGCTTAAAATCTTCATTGACAAGCATTGTACCATGATACATATAATTATCACCATCTGTGTAATAGGCATGACCAGAAAATTTCTGATCCTTGTATAATAAATCGTTTCTTCCACTAAATTCACAATCAATGCCAAGCTTCGCCATGGCTGCCTTTATAATTTCAATAAACTTTGCTTGGTTTGCAGTTTTTTCTTTTGTGATAAAGGTAAAGTTAACATTACCCTTATCATGGTATACAGCCCCGCCGCCGGAAAACCTGCGTACTACCTTAATATCATGTTCTTTAAGATATTTTAGATTACATTCTGCATATATATTTTGATTTCTGCCAATGATAACTGAAGCATCATTCTGCCATAAAAACAGGTGTATATCTTCATCTGAATCTAAAAACAGCTGATTCTCAGCAGCTATATTAAAATACGGATCAAATTCCTTTGATATAATAATTTTCTTCATTACTGATGCAGAGCTCCAATGCCAAAACCTAATGCTGCTTCATAAATCACTTCACTTGTAGTTGGATGTGGAAATATTGTTTTGGTTATTTCCTTTTCAGTAAATCCATTTGCAATTGCTAATGTCAATATACTGATTAAAGAGGAAGCGTCTGCACCTATGATGGATCCGCCAATAATTTTCCCTGTTTCATTGCTCTTAACCAGCTTAATAAAACCTCGCGGCTCATTCATAGTCAAAGCCTTTCCATTTGCTGCAAATGGGAATTTGCTAACTGCAATATTCATTCCTTTTTCTTTTGCTTGATCCTCGCCTATGCCAACACTTGCAATTTCAGGAGCAGTAAATATCACATTTGGAACTGCCGAATAATCAATCTCTTTATGTTTATTTAAAATATTATCTACAGCAACAATAGCCTGATGAGAAGCCACATGGGCAAGCTGAATGATATTTGTCACATCACCAATTGCATAAATATGCTTGATATTCGTACGCATAGAAGTATCTACCTGGATACCTCTGCCTTTGTTATTTAATAATACACCGCTGTTTTCAATAGAAAGCCCCTCCAGGTTAGGCTCCCTGCCAATAGCCACTAGCACTTTATCACTTACAAGTAAGTGTTCACCATCTTTATCCTCATAGGTAATCACTGCTTTGCCATCTACAGAGCCTTGAATTTTCACGACTTTCGAGCTTGTATGAATATCAATATTTTCTTCTTTTGCAATTTCTTGTATTTCGTTAGAAATGTCGCTGTCTACCATAGTTAATAGTCTGTTCATGAATTCAATGACATGTACTTGAACACCAAAATTCTTATAAATAAATGCAAATTCCATACCAATTACGCCACCGCCTATAATCGTTATGGATTTTGGCAAATCAGTACAGGATAGTGCCGTTGTGCTGTTAAGTACAAATGGTAAATCGATTCCCGGAATAGCAATCTTTGATATTTTTGATCCTGTTGCTACAATAATATCCTTTGGCTTTATGATATAATTCTCATTTCCTGTAACAGCTATAGTCCCTTCATCAACAAAAGATGCCTGACCAGAAATCACATTGATTCCATTTTTCTTCATTAGGAAATCAATGCCAGAAACAAGCCTATCCTTTACCTTATCTTTACGATCTATTACCTGCTTCATATTCACTGAAATATTGCCATCAGTTTGAATACCAAAGTCTGCTGCACTGCATACATTATGAGCTATCTCAGAGGATTTAACAAGTGCTTTTGTAGGAATACAGCCAACATTAAGGCAAGTACCGCCTAATTCTGATTTTTCCACTAGTGTTACCTTTAAACCATTCTTAGCAGCATAAATGGCTGCCACATACCCACCAGGACCTGCACCAATTATAAGTAAGTCGGTAGTAATTTCTTTTGAAGTTTTCTGTGCTTTTATGTTATCTATGTTATCTGGCTTACTTGGCTCATTTGTAGGTGCAGTTTCATTTATCTCAAACATTTCTGCATTGGATGCAATTTGTGCACCCTCTTCGCATAATATTTTTGAAACAACACCTGCGGATGAAGCTTTGATTGAGCGGTTGCCTTTTCCTGTTTCTACCTGTGCAACAACATCGCCGGCAGCTATCTTATCTCCAACTTTAACATTAATTTTACCCACTGTTCCCATCTCATTGCCAAAAACTGGTATCATTTTAATTATCATAATTATCCCTCTTTTCTATAGAAAAAGAGCCCCCTTTACTAAGTAATTCGTAAACTTATGTGGAATTTTTTTAAAATCTTTCTCCATCTAAGTATATGAAGCTTACAAGGGGGCATATCATCCGTTATCATATGTCTGGATGGTGGATAACCGGATGATATTCATCAGATCAAGTAATTATTAGACTCAAATGGAGCCTTCTTATAAGTAATTCCCTCTTCCATCTGAGTCTTAGAAGAGCCGATCCAGGGGCGCAGCATCCGTTTGAATATTACGGATGCTAGCCATCGGATAAGGTGATTCTTAGACTCAGATGGAGCCTTCTCATAAGGAATACCCTTCTCCAACTGAGTCTTAGAAGAGCCGATCCAGGGGCGTAGCAGCCGTTTGAATATTACGGATGCTAGCCATCGGATAAAGCTCCTTTTGCCTTAAGTATTAATTAATCAATTTTAACACCTGATAATACTAGTTTTACTCCGTTCGATAAGCAGTCACCTACAGGGCATTTGCTTTCTATCAATTTTACAAATGATTCAACCTTTTCCCTTGGCTCGTTTGTCTTAAAGTGCATTACAAAACGAATCTCCTGTAAGCCATTTCTTACATTTTGATCCATATCACCTTCAAGCTCTATATGGCATTCTTCAAATTTAAAGTTTTGGGAAGGAGCAAGTGCAGTTGCTGTGATAACCTGGCATGCACCAAGTGCGCATAAAACAGCCTCAATTGGGTTCATAGAAGCATTAGTGCCGCCAAGATCTTCCGGTTCATCCATAATAATTTTAAAACCTCTTGAGTTTGTCTCTACCTGTAAACCTTCAGGTAATTTTTTAGCAGTTGCTTTAAAAGTAGTCTTTATCATGACAAGCATCTCCTTTTTTTATATATTAGAACTGTCGCAATAAGAAATTACATACAATACATTGGCTTGCAAATTTTAAATTAACACAACATATTGCAGCATTTATTCTTAGTGTGACAGTCTTTATTGTTCCCTTGACTAAAATATAACATACTTAAAAAGTAAAATCAATAGTTAGCTAAGTAATATTTCATAAAGATACTAAATGTTATGACTACTTTTTAATATACATGGGGCGTAGCATCCGTTTGGAACATTACGGATGGTAGTCATCGAATAAAAAAATAAAAAGGCTGCAAAATGTTAAAAAACATTTGCAACCTTTTTACGCAGCTTAACCTCATTTGCTGCCAACTTCTCGGCTGAGCTGATTGAATATAGATGTTACACCTATGTACCAATTAGCATCCTCTGCATATTTTTTGTTTATCCATTGTATTGGATCTGCATCAGGTGGCCTGTCCTTACTTATATCAATAATTGTCATAGATGCAATCCTTGATGAATCATAAATATCTGTATTGTATTCTTCCCAGCTCCCATATACATTGAAAGGGTTATTGGCAATATTTTTAGAATTCTTATCTGATTTAGGAACATATGCCTGTTCCTGCCCTGTAATAGCAAAAAGTAAAAGAGGATTTATATCAAACTGCTTTGCTGTTTCAGTTATTGCAGAAATATATGGCTCTTCAGATAGAATTGAGTCCTTTTTGATAAGCCATTTCTTTAGCTTACTTTTATCAATGGCCACATATCTAAGTTCAGGCGGAAGTTTATTCCCATACACCTCCGAATACATTTCCTGCTTACCAGCACTTAATGGATTTGATACCTGCATATTAAATTTTTTATTAGTGGCAATATTATGAATACTAAATGTCGCAGTCAGCATACCTATCATTATCAAAACAGTTATTGATACTTTTTTGTACTGAGCATTAGGATAAAACATTTTAAATGTGTTGGTAAATTTAAATCCTTCTTTGGGAGTGCATACTATTTCGTCCTGTAAAGTCGCTGTACTTATACCATCATCGTAACAACCTGTTACTATCTCATCCTCGCATAATCCAGCATCAACTTTGTTATCTGATTCTTTATCTGGTATATTTTTATCATTACCTGTCATAAAGTTTTGTAACTGTTCTTTTGTAACAGCATTTTTTTGATGTGAGTTTATCCACCTATTAATGCAGTTTATGTACTCTTCATTGCCATTTGTAAAAAAAGGCAAACAATTTTCAAATATCTCATATGCATTTATTGAAAAACTACTTTTCAAAACTGCTCTCTTTATTACTTCAAAACTAACTTTTCCTTTATCAATGCCGCTAATCGAAGGTATATTCTTGGTTAGTATGGATTTTATGGAGTTTGCCAGTATATTCGATCTCTTACTAGAAGGCATCTCAGGATATTTTTCCCCTATATACTGCCTTATATCATTAATATTCTTGCTTGAAATTATCTCATTTTCCTTTAAACCATCCAATAAACCTTCCATACTATACCTCCCCTATAAAGCTACCATACTAGTATGTCCTTTTTCTCAACAATTTCTTACTTATCAATGTTTCTCCAAATTTCCTAATATTCCTGCTCATTACACATAATATGATAAATGCAAGTCCCTAATAATATGATTATAGGTAGGGAACGGTCTTGACCGTTCCGACCTCCCAAATTCAGATCGTCCT
>DHEX01000112.1:5314-5733 GCA_002400085.1 Clostridiaceae bacterium UBA4839
GATCCGAACCATCTGCCCTCTTTGCTGCCTAAATTCAAGTCCCTGGCAAACTTTGTATAATTTGAGCAATCATGAACTACCAAATCCCAGTTTTCTTCATCAGCTATTTTCATGAATTTTAAAGTTAATTCCCTGCTCCAAATTGGGGACATATAGCCATGTCTTGAAATATACATATTTTCGCCATAATAATTGCCTATGTTATTCTCATTTAAATGCAGCTCTGCACAATTGATAAAGTCGAGTTTTGTCCCTAAGATTGCTTGCTTTTTCTCAAAAAAGCTTTTAAAAAACTCAGGAGTCATTGGAGTTTCAATACCTACATTTTTAATATATTTTTTTGCTATCCCAATATTTTCAATAACCTTGTCTGAGCAATTAGATGCACCAAGGTTGAAACGTATCTCGTCAAGGCCGGC
>DHEX01000086.1:0-55757 GCA_002400085.1 Clostridiaceae bacterium UBA4839
ATAACAGGAAAGGGACGATGTAATGTAACAACGGATAAGGATATAGAAGAAATAATACAAAACATTCCTGGAAATGGGAGCTTTATGTATAGCTCTCTTTATACTTTTCCTAATACTGAGCTTATAAAGATGATAGAAAATAAAGGTGTAAAATTAAAGGTTGAAAGAGGAGGAAGGGTTTTTCCTGAATCTGATAAATCCAGTGATATAATAAGATGCTTTGAAAAATATTTGAATGAAAATAATGTGGATATAATGCTAAATAAAGAAGTAGCAGAGATACAAAAAGAAAATGAAAAAATATCTGGTGTAAAGTTAAAGGATGGATTAAAAATCAAATGTGATTCTGTTATAATTGCAACAGGGGGTATGTCTTATCCTTTAACAGGTTCTACAGGCGATGGATATAAATTTGCAAAGCTTATGGGACATACTATAAAGGATATAAAGCCATCATTAGTGCCTCTTGTTGTAAAAGAGGATTGGGTTAAAGAACTTATGGGATTATCCTTAAAAAATGTTTCTGTAACAATGAAATATAAAGACAAGGTGATTTATAAAGATTTTGGAGAAATGCTTTTTACCCATTTTGGTATATCAGGCCCTATAGTTTTATCGGGAAGCAGGAGTGCTGTAGACTACCTTCCAAATGAAGTTGAATTTATTATAGATTTGAAACCTGCGCTGAATTTTAATGAACTTGATAGAAGAATATTAAGAGATTTTGGAAATTTAAAAAATAAGCAGTTTAAAAATTCTCTTAATGAACTTCTTCCTCAAAAATTAATCCCTGTAATTGTTAATTTGTCAGAAATAAACCCTGAAAAAAGGGTTAATGAAATTACAAAGGATGAAAGGCATAAACTTGTTAATTTATTAAAAAACTTTAAATTGACAGTAGTTGGTACAAGACCTATTGATGAAGCTATAATAACAAGAGGTGGAGTAGATACTAAGGAAATAGATCCTTCAACTATGGAATCAAAAATTGTTAAAGACTTATTTTTTGCAGGGGAAGTAATTGATGTGGATGGACTAACTGGGGGATTTAATCTTCAAATTGCATTTTCCACAGGGTACTGCGCAGGAATGAATGCATAGGGGGGATTTCAATGTTTACCATAAGAGGTGCAACTACGGTAGAAAGGGATTGTGAAGAGGATATAAATAGTGCGGTTAAAGAAATGATTTCCCTTATATTAAAAGAAAACAATATTACTATAGATGATGTGATTTCAATTATATTTTCATGCACAAGGGATTTAAAATCCTGTTATCCTGCAAAAGCAGCAAGGGAAATGGGATTTGTAAGATCAGGCCTTATGTGCTTTAATGAAATGTATGTTGATGGAAGCCTTAAAAGATGCATAAGGGTATTATTTTTTATTGATAAAAGTGTTAAACAAAAGGATGCAAAACATATATATTTAAGAGGAGCTGCTAATTTAAGGCCAGATATTTTGAAGGATTTTTAAAATTTTTATTGAATATATATGAATATATATTATGAGGTGCCAGGCACGTGGATGTGGCATGTGGCAAAATTTAAAATACACACTATTTAACTTGAATGAATTATTTTGCTATCATTATACTTAGGGAGGACACAAATATGGAAAGAATAGTTGTTGCAATAGATGGTCCTGCTGGTGCAGGCAAAAGTACAATATCAAAGATAATTGCACAAAAGTTAAATTTAAAATATATTGATACTGGTGCAATGTATAGAGCGGTTACTTTAAAGGCTATTAAAAACAATTTGGATTTATGTAACAATAATGAAATATCTCATATGGTTAAAAACAGCAATATAAGTATAAATGATGAAAAAATTTTTATAGATGGAATAGATGTAACTGAGGAAATACGTATGCCCTATGTAAATGAAAAGGTATCAATTGTTTCAGCTATGCCAGGGGTCAGAGAGGTTTTAAAGGAAAAGCAAAGGAAAATGGCGGAAAATTTTAATGTTATTATGGATGGAAGGGATATAGGTACAAATGTTTTAAAGGATGCAAATATAAAAATATTTTTAACTGCTTCAGTTGAAGAAAGAGCAAAAAGAAGATATAAGGAAATGATAGAAAAAGGTATAAGCACAACATTTGAAGATGTATTTAAGGATATAGAAAATAGGGATAAAATTGATAGCTCAAGAAAGGCTAATCCACTTAAAAAGGCAGATGATGCAGTTATGCTTGATACTACAGGAATGAAAATGAATGAAGTTGTTGATGCAATTATTAAAATAATACAGGATAGGATGTGAACTTATGTTATTTTATAAAATCTGTAAGCCTGTTCCTTGGCTCTTTTATCATATTTTTTACCGCTTAAAGGTTTATGGCAAACAAAATATCCCTAAAGAGGATGGAGCAATAATTTGCCCCAATCATAGGTCTAATCATGATTCTGTAATTGTTGCTGTAACTTGCCCAAGACCAGTAAGATATATGGCAAAAATCGAACTTTTTAAGAATAAAATTGCTGCATTTTTTTTAAAAGCATATGGTGCATATCCGGTTAAAAGGGGAGAGACAGATTTCCCAGCAGTAAGAAAAACGTTCAAGCTGCTTAAGGACAAGCAATTTGTAGGAATATTTCCAGAAGGTACTCGTATTAAAGGTGAAGGTTTTGGTAAGGCACACCCTGGAGTTGCTATGTTTTCAATTAAAACAGGTAAGCCAGTAATTCCAGTGTATATAGAAACAAGCTATAAACTTTTTTCAAAAATAAAAGTGGTTTATGGTGAGCCTATTGATTTCAAAAGTTATAAGAAAGAAAGAATGACTAACGATGACTATTCTGAATTAAGTCAAATGATAATTGACAAATTTAAAGAGCTTAAAGGGGGGAATTACTAATGGAATTACTATTAGCAAAGAACGCTGGATTTTGCTTTGGAGTTAAAAATGCCATAGATAAAGCAATAAATGCAGCAGAAGAAGAGGGCAGGGTTTTTACATACGGACCTATTATCCACAATGAATCAGCAATTAAAGATCTTGAAAGCAAAGGAATTAATATTGTTAAAAACTTAGATGATATTCATGAAAATGATGTTGTAATTATAAGATCACATGGCATATCAAAAAAGGATTACGAAAATTTAAATGCTAAAGGAGCAAAAATAATTGATGCTACTTGCATAAATGTCAAAAGAATTCATGAAATTGTTAGTGAAAAAAGCAGTGAAGGATATAAAATTGTAATTGTAGGAGATCCTAATCATCCTGAAGTAATTGGGGTTAATGGGTGGTGTGATGGAAAAGCAATAATTATAAATGATGAAAACGATTGTATTGAAGAAACTTTAAAAGGAAGTGAAAAGATATGCGTAGTTGCACAAACTACATACAATGTTGAAAAGTGGTATTCAATTTTATCATTGATAGTTAGATGTGCAAAGGAAATCATAATATTTGATACAATTTGTTCTTCAACAAAATTAAGGCAGGATGAAGCAAAAAAGCTTTCAAAAGAAGCGGAAGCTGTTATAATAGTTGGTGGAAAAGAAAGCTCAAATTCAAGAAAGCTATATGAAATTTGCAAAGAAAATTGTACCAACTCCTTATTTATTGAAAATGCAGAAGAACTTGATTTAAATTTAATAAAGGGCTTAAATAAAATTGCTTTAACTGCTGGAGCATCTACCCCTGAGTTCATAGTTGAAAAAGTTATTGAAAAGATTAAAACTTTAGAAAAGCCTGTGATTAAACAGGGAAATAATGCTAAAGTTGAAATAAAAAATAAAGAAAAGGAAGCTGTTAATATGAATAATTATGATGAATCTATGAATGAATATTTATCAACATTTAAGGAAGTGTATGAAGGCACAATTATGCAAGGGAAAGTTTTACTTGTAAATGAAAAGGAAGTATTTTTTGACATTGGATATAAAGCTGATGCAATAATGCCCCTTGAAGAAGCATCAAATACACCTATAGATCTTTTGGAAAAATTTAAAGTTGGCGATGAAGTAGAAATTCAAGTTATAAAAATGAATGATGGAGAAGGAAATGTAGTTGTAAGCAGAAAGTCTCTTGAAAAAAAGGAGTTTTATGAATCATTAAAACAAATGAGAGATAATGGCGAAATTATTGAAGCTGTAGTTGAAGAGGTAAATAAGGGCGGATATAGCTGCAAATACAACGGCATTAGATGCTTTATGCCTTTTTCCCTGTCAGGTGTTAGAAAAGGTGAGGATGAAAACCAACTTGTTGGTAAAAAGATAAAGGTTAATATAAATGACTGTAAAGAGAATAGAAATGGAATAGAGCTGCTAATATCAAGGAGAGAGATTCTAAAGAAGGAAAGAGAAGAACAGCAAGAGGAATTATTTAAAAATATTAAAGCTGGGGATGTAATAAACGGAACTGTTAAAGGAATTATAAATAATGGAGCATTTGTTAATATAGGTGCTTGTGATGTATTTGTCCCAATTTCAGAAATTTCATGGAAGAGGATTCCAAAGGTTGAGGATGTTTTGTCTTTAGGACAAAATGTAAGTGTACTTTTAACAAAGATAAATCTTGAGGACAAAAGAATAACAGGAAGTATAAAAAGACTTGGAAAAGAACCTTGGGGAGAATTTATTGAGCAGTATAAAGTTGATGATGTAATAGAAGGGAAAGTTGTTGGGTTTGCTAATTTTGGAGCTTTTATTGAAGTTGCAAATGGAGTTGTAGGACTTGCCCATATTTCACAAATGTCAGATAGAAGAATAGATAAGCCTCAGGATGTTGCAAAATTAGGTCAAATTGTTAAAGTTAGAATTATTAATATAGATACTGAAAATAGAAAAGTCAGCTTCTCAATGAAGGATATAGAATAATTCTTTTAATTNNCAGAATGGAATTGTTACTGGGTATTGGCGCATTCTGCTCTCAAAATTTTGCTTGTCCATCAACGGAACGGTCAAGACCGCTCCCTGCGGAATTTATCGTTTGTATAATTGAATTATTGCCTTTTAAACCATAATTTGATCAGGAATATGGCACAAACAATGTTTGCGCCATATTTTTTACTGTTGTGTTACAAAATAGGAAGAATGTAAATTAAGATACAGCATTTATCGTAAGAAGAATGTGAATTTCTAATAATAACAATTGTCATGCCCATAATAACAGATTTGTGTCAATGCATTCACAGATTCCCTGATATTCTTGTTCATTACGAATTGGATGGAATTTATATTATAAAAGGCAATTAATTTATAAATACAGTTATTATCCCTAACAGCTTAATTTTTGCTATTGCTTGAAGAATTAAGCAGTGGCCTAAGCTGAGATGTATTAAAGTCAATCCAGTTTGGTTTATCATCAAATCCAATCTTCATAGCTATAGAATCTACAGATAATACTTTACGAAACTCATCCATGTTTATACTAAATTTGGCTGTATTAGCACCCTTTTTAATACTGCCCATCTCTAATTTCATAATTACATCTCCGTTAGGGGGGTTAAAAAAACTAAAATCACAATTTTTTGAGCTTTCATAATTTAATGTAAATTCTACTTTTTCACCAACTTTTTCTGCCTTAAAAGAATTAACCTTAAAGCCACCACTTGAATAATTACTATTAAATTTAACATTTCCATCAAACGTAGCTTGATTATCTAGTTTAGGGTTAAAATTACTTTTAGCCGGACAATCCCAATATTCAATTAATCCAAAATAATGATATGATAATACATTGTTAAGATTAAACTGATAATTTCCATCAAGAAGCATATCTGTATTTTTTAATATCTCCTGTACATAGGCTAATTTTCCTAAATTAAAGCTCTCACTTCTTGATTTTCCTAATACTCTATCATACAAATAATTAAGATAAAAATAATAAAAATTATTCTTTTTCATATTTTCTAATGAGACATCATTGTGTACACCGTTATTAGATATTATAGAAGATGCAGCCATAGCACTCATACACTTGCCATTAGCCATAGCTTCATGTACTAGATTTTTATCATCCAAATTATATCCATTTAAGCATGTCCATAAATCTAAATCATAATAATTGCCTGATAGTACATTATTTATAGTGCTTTTATTGAGAAAAGAATTTCTCTTTTCTGATTTACTATCCTTACTTGTAAATATACACTGATCAATGTTATTCCACTGACCATGTGCATTTATTATGAATTCCTTTATTCCGCTTTTATTTTCCTTAGCTATGTTATCTTTAGTAAAGTCTCCTATAACCTCTGTGTTAACAGGGTAATATCCTTGCTTATTGCCATAAAGCTTATAATCGTTACTACTTAATATTTTAAATTCATTATCTATCCTTTCCTTTAAAAAGTATCCAAAATCATCGCTATGATTGCTGCTTGCAAATATTGGACTTGAAAAGTTAACAAAATCTCCAAAAGGTTTATTTTTTATTAAATCTACATATTCACTATTTCTATTAATATAGGAACTAATCTCACCTTTAGTAAGGGGAAGTCTTGAAACTGTCCATTCAGGTATGAAACTAACGTTAAGCTTATCATTAAATGCCTTGTATATGCTAAAATCATTTTTTAAGCTGCCGGTATCACTTTTAAAGTTTGAGTAGAAGAAATCCGATTTATAATTTCCGCTGTCATCTATAGAATCCTTCATTTGAGCTTTATAATGGATATCAAATGCAGGAACATCATTAGATGTACCAAAAATTTGTATACCCTTTAATTTTCCATTCTTATTTTTAGAATCCGTTTTCAGCATATCATATATTTCTGGAGCAGATTTATAATTGGAAACATCTTTCAATATACTTGTAGTTCCATCATCAAATTTCTTTGTATACTCGTTTATTGATTTTAAATCATTCTCGGATACCCTATTTTTATTATATAAAAAATATCTGTAATCCTTATCTAAGGTAACATCATGTGGATTAGCACAGTTTTTCTTTACTAATTCTATAAAACCTTCAGGATTAATAATTTTACCTCCCTGAAAATCATATCCACTATCATACAAATACTTCATAGCTTGTTGCTTTGTCAAATTTGGATTGACCTGCAATCCCATAGTAATAACTCCCACTATATATGGAACAGACCAACTTTGCCCTCCATTTTGAGTGAATTGATAGAAATTTTTATCTGCTATATATCCGGCAGCGTATGTTCTTGCTATAGGAACACATAATTTACCATTAGGATTGTTACCTGTATATTTTTTTGCGATTGTATAGCTTTTGTAATCATCAACATTTTTATCAGCTCTAGTAGCCAGAAGAATTGGATTGTCAAATGTATCACAATCAATTACCATTATGCCTTGCTCCTCTGCATCTTGTTCTGCTTTTCTTAATAAATCACTATTTTTTAAATAATACCCATTTTTATCTGCAACTCTATGGGACATTCCTATTATTTTGATTTTTTTATCCTCAGGTAATGTTTTATTTATTTCAATTATCCTCTGAAACCCACGAGCTTCATTTTTTTGATCGTTAGGACAGGCCCCTTCCCCCATAAAGTAAACATTAGCATTTGGAACAATTCCTATATCTTTTCCTGCAAGTAAGCTTAATACCGCAGGCCCATGCATTGATGGATAGGCTTTCTCCCCTTTATCAGCTACTATTTCGTACTTTAAGTTTAGATTGCTAAATTCATTATGCCCTTCTAAAATAGGTTGATCTACATATGCAATACTAACTCCTCTCCCTGTATATCCTTCCTTTTGGAGCTTTCTAATATTTAACCCTGGATTTTTGCCTGTTTCCATTACTAGATTAGGATTAAAATTTGAGGGCATTTTATCCTTATCTGGCCACTTAGTATAAGTATCAAAATCCAAAGTAAATAATAATTCGCTTTGATCTTTTAAATCTAAGCTTGATAAATCTTTCCCCCTTACATCATCATAGGGCTTTATTTCACTGACATTTGTAATTTTGTTGACATCTTGCGCAAATACTGTATTTTCATGCTTTTTAAAGGGTACCAATGTAAAAAGCATGAAAAATATAACCATAATACTAAAAACTTGTTTTAACCTCATTTTTTAATTTCTCCCTTCTTGATTTATTATTTTGATTTAGTATAAGGCTATTTAAAGTTTTACACATCTCAATTATATTCCAGTAATATCTAAAATTCCATATGTATACCAGATTTATCTCAATTTCATTTCTTGAAAACCCTCTCATTGCGAATAATTGGAATCGTAGGGAATGGTCTTAACCATTCCGCTGGGCGACGATCTGAATCTAAGGGGGCGGAACGGTCAAGACCGCTCCCTACGGACTTTATTGTAATGGGGATGTAAATTACGATACGGCCTTTATTGTAAGAAAGATGTAAATTGCATATGGCATTTATTGTAGAAAGGATGTAAATTACGATATAGCATTTATTTGTAGGAAGAATGCGAATTCCTAATAATAACAATCGTCATGCCATAGCAAGGGATTTGTGTCAATGTATCTCCAGATTTCCTGATATTCCTGTTCATTACGAATAATTGGATGTAGGGAATGGTCTTAACCATTCCGCTGGGTGACGATCAGAATCTAGGGGGGCAGAACGATTAAGGCCGTTCCCTAGATATTTATTGTAGTAAGGATGTAAATTATGATACGGTATTTATTGTAAAAAGAATGTGAATTCCTAATAATAACAATCGTCATGCCATAGCAAGGGATTTGTGTCAATATATTTCCAGATTTCCTGATATTCCTGTTCATTACGAATAATATGATCATAGTAAGATTTTTGCCAGATAATTATTTTAGAATTTAGTTCATGAGCTTTTCTAGTCGTCCCGGATTTAAACAAACCTAAAATTTTTGGAATGGTAGGGAACGGTCTTGACCGTTCCGTTGCTGGACGATCTGAATTTAGGGGGGTGTAAGGGTTAGGACCAATAACAATGATAAAATGAATATGGTTAGGCATAATTATATATTTATCTAATTCTACATTATAAAACCGTTCCGGTATTTTTGATAAATCCTGCTGAACAATTTTCCCATACTTATTTAATACCATTTCATCGCAAATGATACTGCCAAATAAATGCTGCCTATTGTGCGTGCAAATCGTGATAAAATAATATCCTATACTTGAATAATCATAACTTATTAACCGAATACTTTTTCGTTGCGGTAAATCCAAATCTCTTACCTCCATCGGCGGAACGATCAAGGCCGTTTTCTACAACATTTATTATTTTTACAATTAAATTATTGCCTTTTAAATTATAATTCAATCAGAAATTGAAAACAAAAATAATGTTTGTGGCGTATTTTTTTGCTGCTATAATATAAAATAAGAAAATTGCGAATTTCTAATAATAACAATTGTTATGTCATAACAAACGGATTTGCATCAATGTATCTTCAAATTTTCCGATATTCCTGTTAATTATGAATAATCGGATGGTAGGGAACGGTCTTGACCGTTCCGCCCCCCAAATTCCGATCGCCCTGCAAATGCTATAGAATAGAATTGCTACTGGGTGTTGGCACCGTTCCGTTCTCCTGGATTTAGCTCGTTCATCAACGGAACGGTCAAGACCGTTCCCTACAGAATAATTAAATTAAGAATTGAAGAGATAAAAATACGACAGCATTTTTTTAATATTGCAGCGGTCATATTATAATAAATATTTTTATTACTAACCTTATTGATTCTAAAAATATTTTGTGGAAAGCTATTTTGTAACAGGATTGAATTTTTTATGCATACAGTGTTGATTCCTATATGTGAATGCATATAATATATTTAGCAATGTTAGATACATAGGGTAAAAAACAAAGCAAAACGGAGGAAAAACATCATATAAATATTATATTTTTTAAAAATGAGGAATTTCATAAAATATACTTGACATTTTGGCAGAATTTGATAGAATTTACTTATCGATTTACTAAATTTATCCGATGGCTGATATCCGTAATATCTAATGGATGCTACGTCTCTGGATTGGCTCTTCTAAGACTCAGCTGAAGAAGGGTATTCCTTATAAGCAAGCTCCACCTGAGTCTAAGAATCACCTTATTCGATGGTTGCATCCGCAATACCCCGTCCAATCCTTTTTAGGTGCAAAATGACGGATGCTGTGCCAATGGGTAATTGATTCTAAAATCTAATATATTAATAAGGAGATGAATATATAAAATCCTCAACAGCTTATTTATTGCCATATGTTATATTAGGGCAATAAAATAAAAAATAATAAAAAGGGGGTTAGAAATGGATGATGACGTTAGGCCGACACATTTTGGCTGAGGTATATGGATGCAATCCAGATATCTTAAATAATAGGGATCTTATTGAAAAGATCTTGGTGGATTCAGCTTTAGCAGCTGGTGCAGAGGTTAGGGAAGTGGCGTTTCATAAGTTTAGTCCGTGTGGGGTTAGTGGCGTTGTTATAATTTCTGAATCTCATCTTACTATACACACATGGCCAGAGCTTGGTTATGCAGCAATTGATGTATTTACATGCGGTGACAAAATAAATCCATGGGATGCATGTAACTTAATAACAGAAAAACTTGAGGCAACGAATATAACAGCAACAGAAGTAAAACGGGGGTTATTTGATGAACCGGTATCAGTTAAAGTTTCAAATTTTTAACTATTTTAAAGTATAAAAAATGTAATGTAAAAATATATACATTACATTTTTTATTTTTAATCCATGGCTGCAGTTGAAAGCGGCGGAACCACTTGAGTTTTTCTTGAAACTACACCAGGTAGATATATGCTGTTATTTTCGGAATTAATGTTAAAAGCTTTTGGTATCAATTCTTTTCTGCTTCCAACATAAAGTAGCTCAGAGCCTTCATTAATAATATCTGTAAGCATCAAAACCAATAAATCATAATCTTTATCCTTGCATACTATTTTCATATACTCAATTATGGGTTCCTTCATTTTTTCTATGCTGCTTAAATCCATTGTGGTTACTTGTCCAATTCCAATTTTATATTTGCTAAGATTAAAATCTTTAAAATCCTGATAAAAGATTTCTTCAGGAGTTTTACCTTTAAGGGAAGTACCTGCTTTAAACATTTTTTGAGCAAAATCATCTATATCAATGCCTGCTATTTCAGCTAATTTATTTGCAGTTATTTTGTCTACATGGGTTGAAGTTGGAGATTTAAACTTTAATGTATCTGAAAGTATTGCAGCACACATAAGTCCTGCAGTTTTCTTAGTTGGAGTAATGCTATTTTCAAAGTAAAGGTTTGCAATTATTGTTGCAGTGCTTCCAACGGGTCTGTTTATAAAGTAAATTGGTTTCTTTGTTTCAATATCGCCCACCCTGTGATGATCAATGATTTCTATAATATCTGCTTCTTCTATTCCATCTACAGATTGAGATTTTTCATTGTGATCAAGCAGGATTACTTTCTTTTTATTTTGAGATATTAAATGGTATCTTGATATAAGTCCTTTAACTTTATTGTTGTCATCTACAACGGGATAGCTTCTGTATCTTGTCTGAAGCATTTTATCCTTAATTTCATCAATGAAATCATCTAAATTAAAACTTACAATTTTTTCTGTAGTCATTACATATTCTACAGGGACACTTTGACTTATTAACCTTGATGCTGTGTATGTGTCATAATTTGTAGTAATTAATATACAGTTTGATTCTTTTGCTTTGTCAAGAGTGCTTTTGCTGATATTTGGATTTCCAGTTATTATTAAGACGTTTGCACCAAGTTCAATAGAAGCAATTTGCACATCTTCTCTATCTCCAGTAATAACAATATCATTTTTACTGATAAAAGGCCCTAAGCTCTCAGTAGACATGGCGGTTATTACAACTTTACCCGAGGTATTTAACATCTGTTCGCATCCGAAAACAAGATTTCCATTTATTGTTTCAATTATATTTTTTAAAGTGGTGTTACTTTTTGCTATCATATTGTTTTCATTTGTGTCCATATATTTTTTTGTAATATCTGATAAAGTAACAATTCCAATAAGCCTTTCATTTTTATCGACAATAGGAAGAGTTTTAATTTTATATTTTTGAATTATCATCCAAGCTGTTTTTATAGAAACATCTTTAGAAACATGAACAGCTTTATCAATATTTAAATCACTGACCTGTGTTTTTACTGTTTCAATATATTCAGGAGCAGGAACATTGAAATATTTTAAAATAAATTCAGTTTCCTGATTTAATTTCCCCTGACGAACAGGAATATACTTATTTTCAAATTTGTTTTTGAATTCTGCATAGGCAATGCTTGAGCATATGGAGTCCGAATCAGGGTTTTTATGACCTGTTATATATACAGTTTCTGCCATTACTATCACCTCGTTATATAAATACAAATATAAATGATATTATAGTGATATTTTAACGAGTTGTAAATATAAATATAAATATAGTATTTGATTTTGATAGGGGTGATAAAAATGAAACTTACAAATTATGAAATAATTAAAGAAGCAGATATTTATAAAGGACTTTCAAGTATTGAGGTTAAAAGAAGATTAAAAAAATATGGATATAATGAAATTGTGGGGAAGAAAAAAAAATCCCCATTTAAAGTTTTATTTGAGCAATTTAATGATTTTATTGTGTGGGTTTTAATTGGGGCTACTTTAATATCTGCCTTCATGGGAGAAGCAGCTGATGCTATCACAATATTAATCATTATACTTTTAGATGCTGTACTTGGATTTATTCAGGAATACAGGACAGAAAAATCTCTTGAAGCTTTAAAGGAGTTAGCTTCTCCTAATGCCAAGGTTATAAGGGATGGGAAAAAAGCAGCTGTGAAGGCAAAGGAAGTTGTAATTGGAGATATTTTAGTTTTAGAAAGCGGGGATAGGATCCCTGCAGATTCAATAGTAATTGGCGGAAAGAATATTGAAAGTGATGAATCTATATTAACAGGAGAATCAGTACCTATCCATAAAAAGCTTTTAAATAAGGGGAACAAGCCTAAAACAGAAAATTTTTTATATATGGGCTGTACAATTACAAAAGGCTCAGGATTGGCACTTACAGCTGCTACTGGAATGAACACTGAAGTAGGTAAAATAGCAAATATGCTGGATGATATAGAGGATAGTGAAACGCCGCTGCAAAAGAAATTAAATGAATTTGGGAAGGTACTAGTAATAGGGTGTATTGCTATTTGTGCAGTAGTTTCAATTATGGGAATTATAAGGGGAGAAGATGCTTACACAATGTTTATGACAGGTGTAAGCCTTGCAGTAGCAGCTATACCAGAAGGATTGCCTGCAGTTGTAACTGTATCTTTAGCTATTGGTGTTCAAAAGATGATGAAAAAGAATGCCTTAGTTAGAAAGCTTCCTGCTGTTGAAACTTTAGGGTGTACAAATGTAATTTGCTCAGATAAAACAGGAACTTTAACTCAAAATAAAATGACTGTTAAAAAAATTTATACATATAGCAGCTATTATGATGTTGGCGGCGGTGGTTATGATCTTAAAGGGGAAATAAAAAGCTCCAGCAGTAAAATAAATGATAGAAATAATCTTTCTTTAAAAAAACTTTTGGAGGGATGCTTGCTATGTAATAATGCCGAATATGATGGAGTTAAATTCAATGGGGATCCTACAGAAATAGCATTATTAGTTTTAGCCTATAAGGCAGGGGTTAGAAAGGAAAAAATAAATAAGGAAATAAAGATGATTAATGAATATCCATTTGATTCAGATAGAAAGATGATGTCTATAGTATGCAGGTATGGAAATGATACATATATGTTTTCAAAAGGTGCTGTAGAAAATGTATTAAATAAAAGCAGCAGGCTCTTAATAGAGAATGAAGAAAAACATTTAACTGAGCCTTATTATCAAAAAATAATGGAAAGCAATAATGAAATGGCTAAATCTGCATTAAGGGTGATTGCCTTTGCTTATAAAAAAATAGAAGGTAATGATTACAATGAGGATAACCTTATATTTACAGGGCTTTGCGGAATGATTGATCCGCCTCGCAAAGAGGTAAAAGATGCCATAGCTGAATGTAAAATAGCAGGCATAACACCTGTTATGATTACAGGCGATCATAAATTAACTGCACAGGCTATAGCAAAACAAATAAAGCTTATGGATAATGACAGCATTGTAGTTACAGGACAAGAACTTGATAAAATGTCTGATAAGGATTTATATGAAAAAATTGATAATATAAGAGTGTTTGCAAGGGTAAACCCTTCACATAAGTATAGAATAGTAAAATGTTTTAAAAGTAAAGGTTATGTAGTGGCTATGACTGGTGATGGTGTAAATGATGCACCTGCTGTTAAAGAAGCAGACATAGGAATAGCAATGGGGCAGTCGGGTACAGATGTTACAAGGGAAGCTTCATCTATGATATTATTGGATGATAACTTTACTACTATAGTTTCAGCAGTACAAGAGGGAAGGGCAATATATGACAACATCAGGAAGTTTATCAGATATTTACTTTCATGCAATATAGGAGAGGTGCTGACAATGTTTTTAGCATCTGTTTTAAGTCTTCCTGTGCCGCTTTATCCAATTCAAATATTACTTGTAAATCTTGCCACAGATGGGCTGCCTGCTATGGCACTTAGTTTTGAGCCTGCAGAAGATGATATTATGATGCGAAAGCCAAGGGGAAAAGATGAAAGTATATTTTCTTATGGACTTAATTTGCGCATTATTTTTAGGGGGATATTAATTGGAATTTGCACAATACTATCCTATGTTATTTCTTTAGCTGTTTTTAAAGATGAAATAGAATGTGCAAGAACTGTAGCCCTTTGTACACTGATAATGTCACAGCTGTTTCATGTTTTCGAATGTAAATCTGAATATCAATCTATTTTTAAAGTGGGCATTTTAAATAACATTTATTTGATTCTTGCTGTAATGGCTTCAATAATAATGGTTTTCTTTGCAGTATATTATCCTTATTTTCAAAATATCTTTCATACTGTGGGAATAAATTTTGAGCACTGGGTTTTAGTATTTATTTTTTCCAGCATTATATCCCTTATATCCAGCCTTTTCTGGTTTGGAAAGAAAAAATAAACTCCACCTTATAAAAGTGGAGTCTTGAGAATAAATAAAATCACTGATAATCAGTGATTTTATTCTATTTAATATATTGTCTTTGCTTAGTTCTTTGAATTTTTTGATCCATAGGTACTAAATCTATTTTAGTAGTTAAATTTCTGACATTCAATATTGAAATAGCAGCTTCTTGCTGTTCTTTCTTTTCTTCCTTGCCTTCCTTAGGCTTTTTAGGTTTTAGCCCTTGGACTATTACCATATTCCCCTGATTCAAAGGAATAAATTTAGGCTTTTTAAACCATTTTTTCCTTTTAAACTGACATTTTACTACTGATTTACTTCTTTCTGGCTTAACCAATATATCCACTATAATAATATGATAAATCCAAAGTATTGTTTTGGTTGCAGTTTTTATACTTAATACGTGACCCTGAATCTGAGTTAGTCTATCACCATATTTTTGTATATAGGCTTCAGAATATTTTTTGGCCATTGACTCTTTAAAGCCCATGATTCTATCCCCTTTACTATAGTATTTATTATAAATATAATATCATTTAACATTATAACATATTTTAGTAGAGTAAAAAGGTAATTTTAAAATAATTTTGGTCTTTATAGTTTAACCCTTAGAGCTTCTTTGTAAAGGTCAAAATGAATGGAATATATTAACTAATTATACATTGAATCTAAATAAAACTGTATCTCCATCTTTCATTACATAATCTTTTCCTTCAGATCTCATAAGACCTTTTTCTTTTGCTGCAGCTTCAGAGCCGCAAGCAATTAAATCTTCATAACTGATTACTTCTGCTCTTATAAAGCCTCTTTCCATGTCTGAATGAATTTTTCCTGCTGCTTCAGGAGCCTTTGTTCCATTTGTAATTGTCCAAGCTCTTACTTCTTTAGGACCAGCAGTTAAAAAGCTTATAAGTCCTAAAAGCTTATAACTTGATTTTATCAGCCTATCAAGACCGGGCTCTTTAATTCCATAATCATTTAAGAACTCTTTTTTCTCTTCTCCCTCAAGTGCGGATATATCCTCTTCAAGCTTTGAGCATATTGGTATAACTTCTGAACCTTCATTTTTAGCATATTCTTCAATTTGCTTTACAAATTCGTTATTTTCATATCCATTTATAACGTCATCTTCAGCAACATTTGCTACATATAAAACAGGCTTTGAAGTAAGAAGGAAATACTGCTTTAACATATTTTTTTCATCATCAGTCATGTCCATAGTTCTTGCAGGCTTTCCATCTTCAAGGTGTTTCATTAATCTTTCCATAAATGAAAGCTCTTCCTGGAGTTTTTTATCACCAGAACGTACATTTTTCTTTGCTTTATCTATTCTTTTTTCAAGAGTTTCCATATCTGCAAATATTAGTTCGAGATTTACTGTTTCTATATCCCTTATAGGATTTATCGTACCATCAACATGAACTATATTCGAATCTTCAAAACATCTAACAACATGAATAATTGATTCAGCTTCTCTTATATGGGATAAAAACTTATTTCCAAGACCTTCGCCTTTACTGGCTCCTTTAACTAGCCCTGCTATGTCACAGAATTCTATTACAGCTGGAGTTACTTTTTCAGGCTTATACATGGATGAAAGTACATCCAATCTTTTATCTGGAACTGCAACTACGCCTACGTTAGGTTCTATTGTACAAAATGGATAATTAGCTGCCTCAGCACCTGCCTGTGTGATTGCATTAAAAAGCGTGCTTTTGCCAACATTCGGAAGGCCAACTATTCCTAATTTCATGAAAATCTACCTCACTTTAGCTTATATTTAACAATTTGATTATAAACCATCAAGGGTTAGGGCGCAAGACTTCTTGTAATGGAGAATGGAGAATGAAGAATTTAAAATGGTAGGGAGCGGTCTTGACCGTTCCGTCCCCACGATCCCGTGCATTGCCTAGCGGAATGGTCAAGACCGTTCCCTCGTATAATGTAGTTAAACAATTTGATAGAGAATGTAAATAATATATTTCCAAATCCTACTAAAGATCAGCTAATCTGTAATGAGCAGGGATATCAGTTTGGGGATACATTGATGCAAATCCGATGCTATGACATGACGATTGTTATTATTAGAAATTTGCAATATAGTGAATATATATAATAAGGTAGTAATAAATATACATAAAATATTATTATTGCAGAAAATAATAATATTTTTATATAACATTCATAAAAAATGATTGTTATATAAAAATGTGAGAAATGCAAATCGAAGAAAGTTTTGGAATAAATAATATTGCATTATATTGTTACACAATAAAATTGTTTCTGTTATATATGCGAATAAATTGGGTATTTAAATAAACAATAATGGTGACTTTTAAGTAAAATTTAAAATTATTATGTATAAATAGATAAAAAAATAATATATAACCCTTTTTTTCTATTGATACTTATCCATATGCGTTGTAGAATAATAGTAGATAATTAATGGAAGGAAGGGTTAAAATGGCTAAAATTATGAAGACTATGGACGGGAATGAAGCAGCAGCTCATGTAGCTTATGCATTTACTGAAGTTGCTGCCATATATCCTATAACACCGTCCTCACCTATGGCCGAGCACATTGATGAATGGAGCTCAAAAGGAAGAAAAAATCTTTTCGGACAACAAGTAAAAGTAGTAGAAATGCAATCAGAAGCAGGAGCTTCAGGTGCTGTACATGGTTCACTTCAAAGTGGAGCATTAACTTCAACATTTACAGCTTCTCAAGGACTGCTGCTTATGATACCAAATATGTACAAAATAGCAGGAGAATTATTACCTGCAGTTTTCCATGTCAGTGCAAGAGCACTTGCTACTAATGCACTTTCAATATTTGGAGATCATCAGGATGTAATGGCCTGCAGACAGACAGGATTTGCAATGCTTGCATCAAACAGCGTTCAGCAAGCTATGGACTTAGCTGCAGTAGCACATCTTTCAGCTATTAAAGGAAGAGTACCATTCTTACATTTCTTTGATGGATTTAGAACTTCACATGAATATCAAAAAATTGAAGTCTTAGATTATGCTGATTTAAAAAAGCTTATTGATATGGATGCAGTTAAAGCATTTAGAGAAAGAGCTTTAAAACCAGAAAATCCTGCAACAAGAGGAACAGCTCAAAATCCTGATATTTATTTCCAAGGAAGAGAAGCTGCAAACAAATACTATGATGCAATTCCAGAAATAGTTGAACACTATATGAATGAAATAAACAAGATTACTGGAAGAAACTATTCATTATTTAATTACTATGGAGCAAAAGATGCTGAATATGTAATCATTGCAATGGGATCTGTATGTGATACTATTGAAGATACAGTTGATTACTTAAATAAGAAAGGAGAAAAGGTTGGACTCCTTTCAGTTCATCTATATAGACCATTTGCAATAGATAAATTCTTAAAAGCAATTCCAAAGACAGTAAAGAAAATTGCTGTACTTGATAGAACTAAAGAACCTGGTGCAGCTGGAGAGCCTTTATATGAAGATGTAAGAACTGCATATTATGATGTAAAGGACAAGCCTGTTATAGTTGGTGGAAGATATGGACTTGGATCAAAGGATACAACACCAGCACAAATTATTTCTGTATATGAAAACTTAAAGATGAATGAATCAAAGAATCATTTTACAGTTGGAATTGTTGATGATGTTACATTCACTTCACTTCCAAAGCATGAAGAAATAGATGTTACACCAAAAGGAACTATTTCATGTAAATTCTTTGGACTTGGATCTGATGGAACAGTTGGAGCAAACAAGAGCTCTGTAAAGATTATTGGAGATAAGACTGATATGTATGCTCAGGCATACTTTGCATATGACTCAAAGAAATCCGGCGGAGTTACAATATCACATTTAAGATTTGGTCACAAGCCAATTAAGTCACCTTATCTTATAATGAATGCAGATTTTATAGCCTGCCATCAGCCAACTTATGTTAATAAGTATGATCTTCTTGATGGACTTAAGAAAAATGGCACATTCCTTCTAAATTCATACTGGACGCCAGAGGAATTAGAAGAAAAGCTGCCTGCAAGCATGAAGAGATACATTGCACAAAATAACATCAATTTCTATACAATTAATGCTATTGAAATTGCAAGGAAGATAGGACTTGGCGGAAGAATTAACATGATAATGCAAACTGCTTTCTTCAAGCTTGCTGATATTATTCCATTTGAAGATGCAGTTAAGTATTTAAAAGAATCTGTTGTTAAAAACTATGGACTTAAGGGTGAAAAAGTTGTTAATATGAACAATGCAGCCATAGATGCAGCAGCCGATGCACTTGTTAAAGTGAATGTTCCAGAAAGCTGGAAGAATGCAAAGGATACTGCAGTAGAAGAGAAAGAAGTTCCAGCATTTATAAAGGATATATTAATGCCAATGAACAGCTTAAAGGGAGACGATCTTCCTGTTTCAAAGCTTGTTGACCATGTTGATGGAACATTCCCACATGGAACTGCAAGATATGAAAAGAGAGCTATTGCTGTTACTGTCCCTGAATGGGATGCGGACAAGTGTATACAATGTAACCAGTGTTCATTTATATGCCCTCATGCAGTAATAAGACCATTCCTTCTTACTGATGAGGAATTAAAAGCTGCTCCAAAGGGATTTAAAGCTGTAAAGGCTATTGGAGGAAAGGCATTTGAAGGATTGAACTTTACAATACAGGTAAGCGTTGAGGATTGTACAGGATGTGGAAACTGTGCTGATGTTTGTCCATCAAATAAGGGCAAAGCTCTTGTTATGAAGCCAATTGGCGGACAAATGCATGAAGCAGAAAACTTTAAATATGCATTTGAATTACCACATAAAACAAATCCAATGTCAACAGGAACTGTTAAAGGAAGCCAGTTTGAACAGCCACTGCTTGAGTTCTCAGGAGCTTGTGCTGGATGTGGAGAAACTCCATATGTAAAGGTTATAACTCAGCTATTTGGAGATAGAATGTCCATAGCAAATGCAACTGGATGTTCATCAATTTGGGGAGCAAGTGCTCCATCAACTCCATACTGCAAAAATTATGCAGGACATGGACCGTCATGGGCTAACTCCTTATTTGAAGATAACGCAGAATATGGACTTGGAATGTACACAGGTACTAAGCATATAAGAGCAAGAGTTATAGACCTTGTAAATGAACTTAGTGCAAAATCATCCAATGAAGCTTTAAAGAAAGAAATTGAAAACTATATGGCAAAGAAAGATGACAGCAATGAAACAAGAAAGGCTTCAGATGAATTAATAAAGGCTCTTGAAGCTTACAAGCCAGAAAATGATGAATTAAAGGAAATCACTGCTGAATTATTAGAGAAGAAAGATTTCTTTACAAAGAGATCACAATGGATAATAGGCGGAGATGGATGGGCATATGATATCGGATACGGTGGACTTGACCATGTACTTGCCAGCGGAGAAAATGTAAATGTTTTTGTTGTAGATACAGAAGTTTACTCAAATACTGGCGGACAGTCATCAAAAGCTACTCCAACTGCTGCAATAGCTCAGTTTGCTGCATCTGGTAAGAAAACAAAGAAGAAGGATTTAGGGCTTATGGCAATGAGCTATGGCTATGTTTACGTAGCACAGGTTGCTATGGGAGCTGATAAGAACCAGTATCTAAAAGCACTTAAAGAAGCTGAAAGCTACAATGGACCATCAATTATAATTGCTTATGCTCCATGTATCAATCAGGGATTAAAAGCAGGAATGGGCAAGAGCCAAGCAGAAGAAAAGAAAGCAGTAGAAACAGGATATTGGCATTTATTTAGATTCGACCCAAGACTAAAAGCACAGGGTAAGAATCCATTCCAGCTTGATTCTAAAGAACCAACAGGTTCAGTTAGAGACTTTATGATGGGAGAAGTTAGATACACTTCACTTCTAAAAGTTAAACCTGAATCAGCTGAAGCTTTATATGAAAAGGCTGAAAAAGATTTAAAGGAAAGATACGATATTTATAAAAAGCTTGCAAACTTATAATTAAGCTAAAATAGGCACATCTCGTGCCTATTTTTTTTACATATAATTATTTTTTCTGTATAATATATTTGAGGTGATGCGTTTGAAGAATTTTTTTGTAGGCGGTACATGGGGGAAAAAGTTATGCAATAATATTCATAACTTTATTGTAAAATATAAAAAATATGACAGGGATGCATTTTTCTTTTTTACAAGTATATTCATGGCTATTATCTCTTTATTTTTATTCTTAAAATTAGCTGAAGATTATTATGAGTATGGAAGCTGGTCAATTGATACGAAAGTTTACAGCTATTTTTTATCCATTAGAAATGAGAAGCTGAATTCAGCTGCAAAATTTATAACAAATACAGGAGGGGTTGCTTCAGTAATTATATTAACAACAGCAGTGGTGACCTTCTTTTATATAAATAAAAAAAGAAAGGAGTCCTTTCATTTTGCACTTGGGATTATTGGAGTATGGATATTTAATGAAGGTTTAAAGGCAATTTTTAAAAGAGAAAGACCTTCAATTGATAGGCTGTTAAACCCATCAGGATACAGCTTTCCAAGTGGTCATGCGATGATATTTTTAAGTTTTATAATTTTATTATCCTATTATATATTATTGGATTTTAAAAATAAAAATATGGCAAGACTTATTACATTGCTGCTTTTTATATATGCCGGGCTTGTTGGAATGAGCAGGGTTTACCTTGGGGTTCATTATTTTAGTGATGTTATAGGCGGATGGCTGGCAGGAATACTTTGGTCCTCCACATTTATAGTAATTAATAGGGCTTTAGCATATAAAAAATATGTCAAATATAATACAATAAAATAAATATTATGTGTTATAATGTAAAAAGAGAGAGACACTGCCATCAGATGAGGTAATTTTTGGATTTAGGTGGAGCTTGCTTATAAGAAATACCCCTATTCATCTAAGTTTTTAAGGAGCCGATCCAGAGGCGCAGCAGCCGTTATTCTCCGCGTTAAGCGGAGGATTACGGATGGTAGTCATGGGGTAAATGTCTATTATCAGTTTTGGGGGTGTAACAATGGTTTTCATTTCTGACAGTTTTGAAAATGCATTATTAGAAGCTGAAAAGGCGACAGGACGAAAAAAAGAAGAACTAATATATCATGTAGAGAAAGGATCTGGTATTTTTAAAAATAAACAGGTTAAGCTAGAAATAACGGGTTTTAAGCAAAAGGCGTTAATTGGCATAAAGGATGGCAATATAGTCTATAAAGAAGGGGATATTTTGCCTTCAATAACTCCAGAACCTAATGTAATTGTTTCGGTAAATGATAAAGTAATTGATGGAAAAGTAAGCATTAAAGAGGACGATACTGTTATTATATTGCCAAAAAATAGTGACTGTAAAAGGAATATGAGCATAGAAGTATCTGAGGATCAGTTTGAGGCGTATCTAATAGTAGAATACATACCTAAAAGGGAATATGAAATATGTGATTGCGATATGGATAATGAAATCACAATTAAAGCAAAGCTTGTAAATGAAACTTATCCAGAAAAATATACAAAAGACGACATACTTAATATTTTAAATGAGAATAAAATAGTTTGCGGAATTAAGATAAGCAGCAGCGAATCCATACTAAAAACGGGCGGGAAATGCACTATTGCATCTGGTACAAGACCACTTGAGCCAGTTAATGATCAGGTTAAATATTATTTTAATATAAAAAATAATAAAAAGCCTGTAGAAATTGATGGAAAAGTCGATTATTATAATATGGGTGAAATAGACTATGTAAATGAGAATGAAATATTGGTAGAAAACATTCAAGGAACAGATGGAAAAGATGGCTGTAATATATTTGGAAAAGTCACCAAAGGAGCTAAGAAAAAAACAATAAACTTATTGCCAGGTGCTGGATGCTACCTAAGCGATGATGGATTAAAAATATTATCATCTTTAAAGGGATCACCTTCAATAAAAGGGAATAGAATATGTGTATTTCCAGTAATAACCTATGATAAGGATATAGATATAAAGACTGGGAATATAATATTTCATGGAGGTGACGTGGTAATAAGAGGGAATGTCAAGGAAGGTTTAAAAATTGAATCGGGTAACTGCGTTAAAGTATGTGGAAGTGTTGCTGATTCTAAGATTTATGCCGCTGGGGATGTTTTAATAGAAAAAAATGTTATATCCTCAACTATTATTGCAGGAAATAACCAAATTGAGGAAGAAAAGTTAATAGGTTTATTTAGTGAATTTGCAGAATTCTTAGATGGTATTTATAAATCTTTTATGGACCTTAAAAACTCTGGAAAATTAAGAGATGATATACCAGCTGGTACAATTTTTAAAGTTCTTTTGCAATCAAAATATCAGAAAATAAAAAGAAGCATTATAGTTGATTTTAATAATATGAGAAATTCAGGCAAATGTAATGATGAAGCAAAAGAAATACTGAATGAATCTTTGAAGATATATTCTCAAATTGAAAATGGATATTTGGATAATCCTTTTAAAGTAAATAATTTACATAAAAAAATCAGTGATTTTCTTATTAAATATGAAATGAAAAATACACCTGCTGATGTTTATATAAGATATGGTTTAAATTCGAATATCAGTGCTACGAATAATGTAGAAATAACGGGAAAAGGATGCTACAATACCATTATAAAAGCTAATAATATAGTAAAGTTTACCGGATTTCCAGGCATTGTAAGAGGCGGAGAAATAACCGGCGGAGGCGGGGTATTTTGTAAGGAGATTGGCTCTAATGCTGGTGCTCTTACAGTTATAAAAGCAAATAAAGATAGTGTAATTGAAGCTGATATGGTTTATCACAACACAATTTTTTATATAGGTGATTTAATATATAGGGTAGATTACCCAATTAAAAAGGTTAAAGTGTTTAATAAATCGGGAGAAATAACAGTTGAAAAATTAAAATATGAGGAGTGAAAATGTAGTGGACAATAAAGTTGTGGTATTTAAGATCGACAATGAAGAATTTGCAGTAAGTATAATTCAGGTAGAAAGGATACTAGGTTATACTGAACCTACTAAAATTCCAGAATCCCCAGACTTTATAAAGGGAGTAATAACATATCAGGATGAAATTTTACCTATCATGGATTTAAAGAAAAAATTCAATTTATCTGATACTAAATTAAAGGACAACCCTAAAATTGTTGTGGTTAAAAGCGAAGATAAAAAAGTAGGGCTTATTGTGGATTTAGTATCTGAAGTAATGAATGTAGATGACAGCATGATAGAGGAGGCACCAAGTATTGTAAAGGGAATATCTAATGAGTACATAAGCGGAATGATCAAATTAAATGATAGAATTATTATATTAATTGATACAGAAAAAATATTAACTAATGATGAGATGTCTAAAATTCAATCCTTAAATATATAAATGGAGTAATAAATTGGAGAGTAATAAATGGAGTCAAAAGAGATAAAAATAGGAATTGGCGATTTGAATATTGCTTTTCCTCCTGACAGATTAATAACATTAGGCCTTGGTTCTTGCGTTGGTATTGCAATTTATGATTATAAAAATAAAGTAGCAGGCTTGGCGCACATTATGCTTCCTGATAGTGATGGCTTTACCAATCAATCAAATCCACTTAAATTTGCTGATAAGGCAATACCAAGCTTGATAGAAGCAATGGTTAAAAGTGGTGGAAATCCTGCATACTTTAAGGCTAAAATTGCAGGAGGAGCAAGTATGTTTGCATTTTCTGATAAAAATCCTATGATGGATATTGGAACAAGAAATGGAACAGCTGTTAAAGAAAATTTAAAAAAATATAATATACCTATTACTGCTGAAGATTTAGGGGGCAATTCAGGCAGAACAATGATTATTGATGCTGAAACTGGAAAAGTATTTATAAGAATGGTAGGCAAGGACATGAAGGAGTTATAGCTATGACTGAAAAAAATAAAAATATAAAAAAGAAAATTGATATAGTTTTGCTAGGGGCATCTACAGGGGGACCTAAAGTCTTATATGATTTAATAACATCTCTTCCGGGGGATTTAAATGTTCCAGTAGCAGTAGTACAGCATATGCCAGCTGAATTTACTAAAGTTTTTGCTGATAGAATAAATGAAAACAGCAATTTAAGGGTAAAGGAAGCAGAAAACGATGAAAAACTATTAAAAAACACAGTATATATTGCACCAGGCGGTTATCATATGACCATAAGTGTAAATACTATAAAGCTTGATACAACTCCTCAAATACATGGGGTAAGACCAGCAGTGGATAAGCTTTTTATGTCAGCTGCAGATTGTTATAGGGGAAACATTTTAGCATGCATATTTACAGGAATGGGACATGATGGAGCTGAGGGAGTTAAAAAAATCAAGTCTAAAGGCGGCTATGTTTTATGCCAAGATGAAGCGACATCAGTTATTTATGGTATGCCTAAGGCTGCATTTGAAACTGGATGTGTGGATATGGTGCTGCCAGATTATAAATTTAAAGATGAGATAGTTAGGATTGTAAGGGGGTTATAACTGTTGGAATACCCAATGCTTGAACGATACGTATTAGACGAATATAAAATGAACCTTAACGCATATAAATCGAAACAGCTTACGCGCAGGGTTAATAGCTTTATGTCAAGGTCAGGAGCAAAGAACGAAGCTGATTTTGTGAAAATGCTTAAAGGTGATTGTGCCCTTTCTAAAAAGTTTAAAGATTATTTAACTATAAATGTTTCGGAATTTTTTAGGAATAAGGATATGTTTTTACAGCTTGAAGAAAGTATCAAAAAGTATCTTGCACCTGATAAAAATTCATTAAAAATATGGAGTGCTGCCTGTTCTATTGGAGCTGAACCATATACCCTTGGAATTATAATGGATAAGCTTACTCCCAATAAAAAGCACAGCATATTAGCTACAGATATTGATACTACAATTTTAGAAACTGCTAAAAAAGGCATCTATACAAAAAATGATGTCAAGAATGTAGATGATTATTTAATTAAAAAATATTTTACTGTTGATGGTGAAAAATATATTATTAAGGACGAAATTAAAAATAGAGTTACTTTTAAGAGGCATGATTTAATTCTCGACAAATATGAAACTGGTTTTGACTTAATTGTATGCAGAAATGTAGTTATATATTTTACTCAGGAAGCAAAGAATAAAATATTTCAAAAATTTTATCAGGCAATGAAGCCAGGAGCACTTTTATTTATCGGGGCAACTGAAAATATTTATAACTATAGGGAGATTGGTTTTGAAAAAGCCTCTACATTTATTTATAGAAAACCAGGAGGTAATTAAGTATGGATATGTCGCAATATTTGGATATGTTTATAGAAGAATCTGATGAAAATTTGCAAAATTTAAATGAATGGATTCTAGAGCTAGAGAAAAATCCAGATGACAAGGAAACTATTAATTCAATTTTCAGAGCAGCCCATACTTTAAAAGGAATGTCAGCAAGTATGGGGTTTAACGATATTGCCGAACTCACTCATAAAATGGAGGACATCTTAGATGAATTTAGAAATGATAAATTAAAAGTTAATTCTGAGGTTATAACAGTTCTCTTTAAATGTTTGGACACTCTTGAAAAAATGGTTGATGGTGTTAGAGATGGCAGCAGCGAAAAAACTGATATTTCAGGTATCACAAAAATGCTTGATGATATAGCAGCAAGTGGGAATTCCTCAAATGGAGATGAAGCAGCAGCTACCATAGAAGAGGCACCTTTAAAAGAAAAGGCACCTTCAAATAGTATAAATTTCGAACTTAATGTTTATGATGAGGATATAATAAAACAAGCGAAGGAAAAAAATTATAATGTTTTTAAGGCAGAAGTTAATTTGTACAATGACTGCAAATTAAAATCTGCAAGAGCTTTTTTAGTTTATAAAAATCTTGAGGAATCAGGAGAAATAGTTAAGTCTATACCTTCTATAGAGGATATTGAGCAGGAAAAATTTGATTACAGCTTTGTTTTTGTTTATGTAACAAATAAAACTGCCGAGGAGGTAAAAAAGTTAATTGAAAGCGTATCAGAAATTGAAAGCGTAAATGTAAGCGAAGTAGAAATTAATAATACTGAAGAAGCTCAATCAAAAGAAGCTAAACCAAAAGAAGAATCGAATAATAAAAATGTTAAGAGTCAGCCCAAAAAAGATGATAGAACATCTAAAAAGGCACATCAATTTGTAAGAGTTGATCTTGAAAAAATGGACAAGTTTATGAACTTGGTTGGTGAGCTTGTAATACATAGAACAAGGCTTGAACAGCTTAGTAGTAATTATAAACTGACTGATCTTCATGAAACATTAGAGCAGGTAGGAAGAATAACTTCTGACCTTCAAGATCTTGTTATGAAAATAAGGATGCTTCCTGTGGAAAAGGTATTTAACAGATTTCCAAGAATGATAAGGGATTTATCCAATGAACTTGGCAAGGAAATAGAGCTGGTTATTAAAGGCGAGGATACAGAACTTGATAGAACTGTTATAGATGAAATTGGTGAGCCTCTTCTTCATTTGATAAGAAATTCGGCAGATCATGGTATTGAGCCTGCTGAAGAAAGAATAAAAGCTGGGAAAAAGGCTGCAGGGACAATTAAACTTATTGCTTATCAAGAGGGGAATAAGGCAATTATTAAAGTTGAAGATGATGGCAGGGGCTTAAATGTCGAAAAGATAAAACAAAAAGCTGAAAAAAGTGGCATAGATACTTCTGGCATGAGTGAACAGGACATTAAAAATTTGATTTTTATGCAGGGATTTTCCACATCAGAAAAGGTTACAGATATTTCTGGAAGAGGTGTGGGAATGGATGTAGTTAAGACTAAAATTTCAGCTATTGGAGGAACCATTGAACTTCTAAGTGAGGAAGGGAAAGGGACTTCTGTAATCATAAGACTGCCGCTTACCCTCTCAATTATTCAGGCGCTGCTTGTAAAAGTTGGTGATGAAACTTTTGCAATATCTCTTGGATTTATTGATAGAGTAATAAGTATAAATACAGATGAAATAAAACTTACAAATAATAAAGAAGTGATAATATACAGAGATAATGTAATTCCTTTAATAAGACTTTCCGATAAGCTAAATATAAAGGGAGAGGATGGAAAGGATAAGTTTGTTGTAATTGCAAAGTCTGGAGAAAAAACTGCAGGACTTTTAGTTGATTCATTATCAGGACAGCAGGAAATAGTAATTAAAAACATAGGGAAGACATTATCAGGTTTAAAAGAATATGTTGGAGCAACAATTCTTGGAAATGGACTTGTAACACTTATACTTGATGTTGCAGCAATAGTTTAAAGTAGGTGATATTATTGGAAAAAAATCTAAGCGAATTTGAACTTGATGCATTAAGGGAAATAAGCAATATAGGATCAGGCAATGCTGCTACAGTTCTTTCTCAATTAGTAAATAAAAAAATTGATATGACAGTTCCTCAGGTGGATGTATTACCTTTTAATGATATGATAAGAAAAATTGGTGCGGAGGATGAAAAGTTTGTTGCCGTGCTTCTTAGAGTATTTGGAGATGCTCCAGGGAATATCCTATATCTTATGGGCTATAAAAAAGCAGAATCAGTTATGAAGTATATGCTCAAGGATTATAAGGAATACAATACTGAAAACGAGGAGCTTTCTACGTCTGTTTATCAAGAAATAGGCAATATTCTTGGCAACTCATATTTAAATGCAATTTCAAAAATGACCGGACTTACTCTAATGACTTCTGTTCCGGCAGTTGCAATAGATATGCTTGCAGCAATTTTAACTACATCCTTTATTTATGCGCAGCAATATGATGACTATGTACTTGCAATAGATACTCATTTTATTGATGATAATAAGGATGTAGGGGGATCTTTTATATATATTCCAAGTCCAGGTTCTTTAGATAAAATTTTAAAAAATTTAGGTATTAAGTAGGGAGGAAATAAAATGGCAAAAGTATTAATTGTTGATGATGCAGCATTTATGCGAATGATGCTAAAAGATATCTTAGTAAAAAATGGTTATGAAATTGCTGGTGAAGCAACAAATGGAATAAAAGCAATAGAAATTTATAAGGTTGAGAAACCTGATCTTGTTACAATGGATATAACTATGCCTGACATGGATGGAATTCAAGCTGTTAAAGAAATAAAAGCCATAGATCCAAATGCAAGAATTATTATGTGCTCAGCCATGGGGCAGCAATCTATGGTTATGGATTCTATTAAGTCAGGAGCAAGGGATTTTATAGTTAAGCCATTCCAGCCAGAGAGAGTTCTTGAAGCTGTAAAAAAGGCTTTAAGTTAGGAGTGAGGATATGCAAGTTGTGATATTTACTCTTGGCAATGAAAAATTTGCTCTTGAAACTCATTTAGTTCATGGGATAGAAAAAATGATGAACATTACAAAAGTTCCAAATGCACCATCATATATTAAAGGCCTTGCAAATTTAAGAGGTACAATTATATCAATAATTGACCTTAAACAATATTTAAATATAGAAAAAGTTTCAGAAGAAAAAAATATTATAATAATTGAATCTGATGAAGAAAGAATTGGGCTTATGGTAGATAACGTTGATGAAGTAGTTGAAATAACTCAGGATATGATTGAAAAAACCTATGACGATAATGGCATTGCAAAAGGAATTATTAATTTTAAAGATTATATAGTGACATTTTTAGATGGTGAATTATTATTTGCAAAATAAAGGAGTGGTTTTATGCCTGAAGTTTTGTCCCAAAATGAAATTGATGCCCTCCTTACTGCTCTTTCCTCGGGAGAAGTAAACATAGATGAAAATACGTCTGAAGATAAGCATAAAGTTAGGAAGTATGATTTTAAAAGACCTAATAAATTTTCAAAAGAGCATATTAGGACTCTCGAAAGGGTACATGATAATTTTGTTAGGATTGCATCAAATTATTTAAGTGCACATTTAAGGTCATCTGTTCAGATGAAAGTTATATCAGTAGAGCAAATAACTTTTGAGGAATTTATTCATTCAATACCTAACCCTACTATTCTTATAACCTTCTATCTTGATCCTTTTCCTGGTATAATGCTCTTTGAAACTGGTCCTCAGTTTGTACTTCAGGTAATTGACATTTTGTTTGGAGGAAAAGGGGAAAATATAATAAAAACAAGGGAATTTACAGAAATTGAAAAAAATATCATTAAAAAAATTGATCTTAAACTGCTTGAAGGACTGAAAATAGCTTGGGAGGACATAATGGATGTTAATGCAAGGTTTGAATCACTTGAAACTAATCCGGCATTAAATCAGGTTATGGCGCCTAATGAGCCTGTGGCTCTTATAACTATGTCAGCTGATATAAACAATAATCAAAGTTTTATGAATATGTGTATTCCCTATATATCAGTTGAAAAGTATATTGATAAGTTTGTTATCCAATATAGAAATCAGTCTTCACCAACTGTCAGCAGTGAAAATAAAAAGAATATTGAAAGTGATATTTCAGATGTGAAAGTAGATGCATGTGTAGAACTTGGAACTACTAATATAAAGATCAAAGATTTTATAAATTTAAATATTGGAGACTGCATAAAGCTTAATACAAAAGTTGGTGAAACGCTAGATTTATGTATTGAGGGGGAACCTCATTATAAAGTGTCTCCAGGGAAAATAGGTAAAAAAATTGGTGCACAAATTGTAGAAATATATAGTAAGGATGTGGATAATCATGAATGATGGAATTTTGTCCCAGGAAGAGCTTGATGCATTATTAAATGGATTAGATACTGATGGAGATGTTGCAAAACCAGCTTTAAGCGATAGTGATAAAGATTTACTTGGTGAGATAGGAAATATTGCAATGGGATCTGCTTCCACTGCGCTTTCTACAATTATTCAAAATACTGTTAATATCACTACACCTAAAGTTACAACTACTACTTTAAATGAAATGAAAACGACTTTTGAGGTACCAATAGTAGCACTTCAAGTTGAATATACTAAAGGGCTTGAAGGAGTAAATTTACTTCTTATGAAAATTACTGATGCTGCAATAATTTCAGATTTAATGATGGGTGGGGATGGAACTTCTGTTAAAGATAAAACAGAGTTAAGTGAAATTGAATTAAGTGCAGTAAGTGAAGCAATGAACCAAATGGTAGGATCAGCTGCTACTGCCCTTGCAAAACTTTTAAATAAGGATACTAATATTGCACCACCTATTGGAAAGGTTTGGGATGATAAGACTCAAGTCTTTTCAGATAAAGTTGATGCTGATCAGGAAATTGTAAGAATATCTTTTAAATTAACTATTGGTGATTTAGTTGATAGTGAAATAATGCTTTTGTTTGTATTTGATACAGCAATGGCCATAATAAATTCTATGACAAAGGGTAATAGTGCAGATTCTTCTGCAAAGGAGAATAAAGTGAATAAAAAAGAACAGGCGAAAGAGCCTCAAATTGATTATAATACAGTACCAAACAATAAAGACGAGGGGAGCAAAGTGAAAGATAATAAAAATAATAATAATAATGTTAAAAAAGCTGAATTCTCAGAGCTTAAACATGTAACCACAAATGAGGTCCAAAATATTGATTTGATTCTTGATGTGCCTCTTGAAATTTCTGCTGTATTAGGAAGAACAAAAAAGACAATAAAAGAAATACTTGAGCTTGGAACTGGGTCTTTAGTTGAACTAGATAATTTAACAGAGGATCCGGTTGAAATTTTGGTAAATGGTAAAAGAGTTGCTTATGGTGAAGTGGTCGTTATAGATGAAAACTTTGGAGTAAGAATTACAAGTATAGTAAGTAATACAGATAGAATAAAGAGCCTTCAGGATTAAACCTGCAGGCTCTTACTCAATTCATAATTTTCAANNTTGAAAATTATGAATTGAGTAAGTGTAAAGTTATGTAAAAGTTATACGATATATATTACAAAGAAAAGAATTGTGGGAGTGGGTTAAATGAAAATTTCAATTAATACTGACAGGGTTATGAGGGCATACAATCAAAATGTAACTGAAGTAAAGCACAGCTCAAATTCAAATAGTAAAAGCGATAAGATAGAATTATCTACTCAAAGCAAAGAAATCAGCAAGTATATTGAAAAGGCTAAGGACTGCGAGATTAAAAATGAAAGAGTAGATGAGGTTAAAAATCTTTTAGAAAAAGGAAATTATAATGTTGACTCTGAAACTTTAGCTAAAAGCATAATGGAATGCTTAAAAGAGGGGAAAAAGTATGACTATTAATGAAATAATAGATAAGGAAACTGAAGCTTTAGAGAAGTTAAATAGTGTTTTAGAAGTAGAAAGAGAAGCACTAATAAATGATAAGAGTGAGGAGCTAACAAAGCTAATTGAAGATAAAAAGTCACTTTTTAAAGATATATCCAGTATTGAAAAAGAAAGAATAAGTTTATACAATGGCAAAGTTGCAAGTGACTTTGTTCTTGACGGAATTGTAAAAAAGGATAAGGTAGATAAGCTTCAATGCTTAGTTGATGAAATAAGAAGAAAACAAGAAACTAATATGGCACTGACAAAGCAGTCAATTAATTATATTAGGATAATTTTAAATACCATGGGTGGAAGTGAAGCTAATGTTACTTATTCAAATGATGGCAAAGTAGGAGAAAACTCCACCAGTATTTTTACTACAAAAGCATAGAAAGCATAAGGAGGATAAAGTATGAGCGGTTTATTTCAGATATTCAGTGTTTCAAAGAACGGTATGTTTGCTCAGCAAACTGCCCTTCACACAAATGCACATAATATAGCTAATGCAAATACAGATGGATACTCTGTACAAAGAGTTAACCTAAAAACAACAGAGCCTTTTGGTATGCCAGCTCTTACAACTCCTGCAGAGCCAGGTCAGCTTGGTACAGGGGTTAAGGTAGACAGCATTACAAGGGCAAGGGATACGTTTTTGGATGCACAGATTAGGAAAGAAAATTCTACTCAAGGAAAATATGGAGTAAGAGAGCAGTTCCTATCAGAAATAGAGTCTATTTTTATGGAGCCTTCGGATGAAGGTCTTGCCAGTTCCCTAACTAAGTTTTGGGATTCATGGCATCAGCTTGCAACAAATCCTGAAAGCTCCACGGCAAGAACCCTTGTTGCACAAAATGGAGATGCCCTTGCAACCGACATAAGCCATCATTATACACAGCTTGAGGATATGGAAAGAAATGCAGGGGATTTAATTAGAAATGATGTTTTTGATGTGGCAAGTACTTTAACTCAAATAAGGGATTTAAATGAACAAATTAGGGCAGTTAGTATAAGCGGAAGAAATCCCAACGATCTCATGGACAGGCGTGATTTACTTTTAGACAATTTATCTAAGAGGTTTAGCTTTGAGAAAAAGGATACGGAATATAACGGCATTGAGATAATACCAAAGCCATTAAATTCAAGTATGGTGACGGACGGAGATGGAGTAATTTTAAAGGACACGCATTTAAATTATGGTGTTGCTTATGTAAATAATATAACTAAAGCAGATGACAATAATTGGAAAGTTGAGCTCCACATTGATGGAGATATAAATAAGCGTATAGAGGTAACAACTGATACAGCTGACATCAAAAATTATTTAACTAATAAAGGTATGGATATAAGCAGTTATAAAGAGGGTTCTGAATTACCATATTCATCTTATTTGAAAGTTGTAAATTATAAATACGATCAGTATGATAGTAAATTAAATCAATTTAAAGATGGATGGGACAAAAAATTGTTCATTCCCGATTATGAAAATGGAAGTTTAAATGGTTTACAGACAATAAATGATGAGATAGATAATTATAAAAAACAGCTAAACAATATGGCAAGAATACTTGCAATTTCAGTAAATACAATACAAACCAATTCAACTGATAGTACAAAGAGAGTTAATTTTTTTGATACTAAAGCAGAATATGAACTTGAAGCAGCAAAGAGTTTAAATGTAAATGATGCTATCTTAAAGGATGTATCTTTAATTAATGCTGGAAAAGATATCGAAACGGGTAATGCAGGAAATGGTGAAAGAGCACTTTTAATGGGGACATTAAGAAATACAAGGATTGATATATTAAAAATTAATAGTGTAGGTGCTTCATTCAAATCAGATACTGAAGATGCTGATAAAATTAAGGCATATAGAGAAGCTTTTATAAAAGATGTATTTAAAAAGAGTGATGGAAAGGATATTGATCCTACAAGTGATAACCTTGCAGATGATAAAAATATTAAAATGAATGGCAATCCATCTGGTACAACTATAGATGCATATTTTAAAAACTCAATTGCATCTTTAGGTGTTTCAAACCAGGAAGCAAAGAAAATGGTTTCAAACGAAAAGGCTTTACTTTCACAGCTGAATGAAAGAAAAGAGTCCACATCAGGGGTATCTCTTGATGAGGAAGTTACAAATATGATTCAATTCAGCAAATCTTATCAGGCAAATGCAAAAATGATAAGTGTTATAGATGAGCTTCTTGATGTGGTTGTGAATGGACTTATAAAAAGGTAGGTGGGAAATTTGAGGATTACAAATAAAATATTAGCTAATGGTTATTTAACTGATTTAAACAGAAATCTTGAAAATATGAGCAAGCTTCAGGAGCAAATGTCATCTGGAAAGGAAATATGCCGTCCATCTGATGATCCTTTTAAAGTTGCAAGAACCATGGAGCTTACAGAGGATATATCAATAAATGAAAGGTATGCAAAAAATATTGATGAAGGTATAGGCTGGCTTAACTCTGTAGAATCCTCTATGGGACTTATGACAGAGGCACTGCAAACTATAAGGGAGAAAACTGTAGCTGGTGGAAATGACCCAAACAGTGCAACAGAAAGAAAGGCCATATCTGATGAAATAAAAGCCCTTAAAGATACCATTGTAAACCTTGGGAATACAGTATTTGATGGAAGATACATTTTTGGAGGAGATAAAACTACAGAGCCTCCTTTTACGATTGAAGCCGGAAAAGTAGTATATAAAGGCTCACCTAATGGAATTATTAGAGAACTTGCTCCTGGGGTAAGAATTGATATAGGAGTTATAGGAAATAATTTTATGGGTGTATTTGAAACTATCGATAAGATAACAGACGATTTAGATCATGATAAATCTTCATCAGAGTATTTAGGCGAACTTGATACGAATATGGATAATGTTATGAGGATGCGTTCTGAAGAAGGAGCAAAGTGGCAGAGACTTAATGACATGAAGAAAAAGAATGGGGAAGAAAACTTCAATATGACAGAGCTTCTTTCAAAGACCTCAGATATTGATGTAGCTGAAAAGTATATGAACTTTAAGATGGCGGAAAGTGTATATATTGCATCGCTTGAGTCAGCATCTAAAATACTTCAGCCAAGTTTGCTTGACTTTTTAAGGTAGGGGGATTATATGAAGATAGATACAAGGCTCTTTGGAGAAATTGAAATTAATGAGGAAAGCATCATTTATTTTAAAGAAGGAATTCCTGGCTTTGAAAATTATTCTAGGTTTGTAATATTGGATATTGAAGAAGGTTCTATGAAGTGCCTCCAATCTATAGAAAACAAGACCCTATGTCTTATACTCATTAATCCATTTGATTATTTTAAAGATTATCAAATAAATTTATCTGATAATGAAATAGACAAGCTTAAAATTTCAAAGGAAGAGGATGTGTTCATCTTTAATGTTTTAAATATTAAAGATGATAAAATAACTGCCAATATGGTTGCTCCCATCGTTGTTAATGTAATAAATAATCTTGGAATGCAAATAATACTTCAAGATTCAAATTACAGTATAAGGCAGGAGATAAAATGTTAGTACTTAAAAGAAATAAAGGAGAATCCATTTTAATTGGCGATGGGATTGAAATAAAAGTTTTAGAGTGCTCAAACGGTATTGTAAAACTTGGGATTGAAGCTCCAAAGGATGTTAAGATAATTCGAAAAGAGCTTGTTGTAGAAGTTCAAAATGCAAATAAGGAATCAGCGGATAATTTAGATATGCTAATTAAGAAAATAAAATAGATAAAGTTCTTATTCATACCAAAATATAAAAATAAATAAGTTTACAGCAATCATTTAACTGACTATAAACTTATTATATGAGGAGGCAGTGAGTGTTATGTCAGATATGTCAATTAACTCTACCCCAAGTGGAATGACAGGTTCCGGCGGTGGGGATAAACTTAGAATTGTTGGAATGTCAACTGGACTTGACGTTGATGGTATAGTTCAAAAGATGCTAAGACCGCAGCAGTTAAGGATTTCAAATGAAAAAATAAGGCTCCAGCAGATGCAATGGAAGCAGGAAGCTTATAGAGATATTATAAAGGATATAAAAAGTTTTCAAGATGAGTTTTTTAATGTTGCAAAATCAGGTTCGATGGTAAATAGAGGAGATAACTATTCTGTATTTACTGCAGAATCTGGTGATTCAGATGTTGCTGCAGCCTTTGCAAGCTCAAATGCAGTTGAAGGAAACTATGTAATTGATGTTACAAGGCTTGCAAAGCAAGCAGAAATAAGAAGCAGCGAGGGAATTACAGCAGGAGCTGATATAGCAAAGCTGACAACTAAACTATCAGAGATAGGTGTTACAGCTGATGGAACTATTCAAATAAGCGGTAAATCAATCAGCATATCAAAAGATGATACTTTATTAAGTTTTACTAATAAAGTGAGGAATGGAACTGAAGGAAAAGTAAATGCAGTTTATGATGAAATTTCAGGAATGCTAATTCTTCAAGATACACAGACTGGAGAAGGTTCAAATTTACAAATAGAATCAGGAACTGATGAAATATTAACTGCACTGAAAATAAATGACACAACTGTACATAATGGAAGTAATGCTGCTTTTTCAATCACATCGCCTTATGGCGGAACACTTGATGTAAATAATCAAACAAATGTTTATAGTGTAAATGGATTAACAATTAATCTTGGGAATAAAATAGGAAAATCAACAATTACAGTAAAGCCAGATGATGATGCTCCAGTTAAGATGATTAAGGACTTTATTGGCAAGTACAATAGCCTTGTAGATGAAATTCAGTCAAAGCTTACAGAAAAAAGCAATAAAGATTATAAGCCTTTAACTGATGAGCAGAAAAAGCAGATGTCAAAGGATGAAATTGCAAGTTGGGAAGCTAAGTCAAAGGAAGGAATATTAAGGAGCGATCCAATGCTTACACAAATGATGATGAGCATAAGACGAGCATTTTTTGACAAGGTTGAAGGTGCAGGAATAAGCCTTGGAAAGGATTTAGGACTTGATACTTCATCTGGTCTTGATGAAAACAACAACTTTGTATCAGGTGAAAGTGGAAAGATTTTGTTTACAGTTGGCGGTGAAGAAAAACTTAAACAGGCTTTAAAAAATAATAGAAAAGAAGTCACAGATCTTTTTACAAAGACACCAGATGATAACATCACTGACCCAGTAGAAAAGTACAACAACGAAGGAATATTCACCAGAATAAATGATATTTTAATTGATTATGTGGGAAGAGCAGGTACAAGCTTAAACTCTGCAAAGCTTACTTCTATGGCAAACAAGCAAAATGATTTTTCTTCATATGGATCTGGAACAGGGAACACACTTCCAGATCAAATTCACAGACAAAATCTTTATCTTAATAAACTTACAACTAAAATGATAGCAGATCAGGAAAAATACTATAATCAATTTTCCGCTCTTGAAACTGCTATGCAAAAGTTAAGCGCACAATCTGCATGGCTTTATCAGCAGTATGGAGGGCAGTAGGAAAGAAGGGCTGTAGATGGAGTTAAGAGAAGAACTAATGAACTATAAAAATATTACAGCTGAGGCTATTGAAGCTTTAAACGAAGAAAAATATGAAGAGATAGAACCCCTATTAAATAAAAGAGAATCGATTATAGAAAGGATAAAATCAATGAATTTTAAGTCGGAGCAGTTTAAGAACCTATGTGATGAAATTAATTTAATTCAAATTGAAAATGAACTTAATGAGCTTTTGAAAAATAAAAGGGATGAAGTTAAATTTAAACTTGAATCTACATCAAAAAATAGGCAGGCAAATGATAGTTATAATAAAATAACAAACTCGGCTTTAATATTTAGCAAAAAAATTTAAAATAGCTCTAAAGTTATATAACTTACTTTCGATATTATAAGTGTAAAGCAAAAACAAACTAACGCGTTAGAACCAAAATAATAAAAAATTTGATGAGCAAGGATGCTCATCAGTAAAAATTCAAGGAGGGAAATATTATGATAATCAATCACAATTTAAACGCAATGAACGCTCACAGAAACATGATGACAAACATTAGTGCATCAGCAAAGTCAATGGAGAAATTAAGCTCAGGTTTAAGAATAAACAGAGCTGGAGATGACGCAGCAGGTCTTGCAATCTCAGAAAAAATGAGAGGACAAATTAGAGGACTTGATCAGGCTTCAAGAAATGCACAGGATGGTATTTCACTTATCCAAACTGCAGAAGGTGGATTAAATGAAACTCATTCAATTCTTCAAAGAATGAGAGAGTTAGCAGTACAGGCTTCAAATGACACAAATGCAACAGAAGATAGAACACACATTAACGATGAAATTACTCAGCTTCAACAAGAAATAACTAGAATATCAACTGATACAGAATTTAATACAAAGAAATTATTGAATGGTGATATTGCTGCTACAGCTTTATCATTCCAGGTAGGAGCAAATAAGGGTCAAATGATTTCACTTAAAATAGGTTCAATGAGTGCTTCAGCTTTAGCAGTTGATAAGCTTAATGTTTCATCTGCAGCATCAGCAACTGCAGCAATATCAACAATAGATACTGCAATTGGAAAAGTTTCAACAGAAAGATCTAATCTTGGAGCTTACCAGAATAGATTAGAGCATACAATAAATAATTTAAATACATCTTCTGAAAACCTTTCAGCTGCTGAATCCAGAATAAGAGATGTCGATATGGCTAATGAAATGATGACATTCTCAAAGAATAACATTCTCCAGCAGGCTGCTCAAGCTATGCTTGCACAGGCAAATCAACAGCCGCAGGGAGTTCTTCAGCTGTTAAGATAATTTGCAAATTTATAAGAAATATGAAAGGAGTAGAGAAATCTACTCCTTTCATAAATTTGTTAACTTTATAGAGAAACAAAGCTTATAGAGAAACAGGATTTGCTTTTGTATAAAATTAACAATAAATTAAGAAAGGAATAGATATTATGAAAATAAGTATTTGTATGATGGTAAAGGATGAAGAAAAAAATTTAGACAGATGCCTCAAAAGTATAAAACCACTTATAGATAATGATGTTGCTGAATTGATAGTTGTAGATACTGGCTCAAAGGATAATACAATTAAAATAGCAAAAAATTATACTGATAAAGTCTATTTTCATTCCTGGAGTAACGATTTTTCAAGCATGAGAAATATTACTATATCCTATGCAAAAGGGGAATGGATTTTTATAATTGATGCAGATGAAGAACTGGAAAATCCCTATGAACTTATAAAGGCACTAGAGCAAAAGGATATAAATGATTATAATACCATAATAATTAATGTAAAAAATCTTGCTCAGCCTAACGATAAAAATCAATATACTGCAAATGCTTCACCAAGGTTATTTAAGAACGATGGAAGCTTTAAATATGAGGGCGCAGTTCATAATCAGCCAATTTTTAAGCTGCCTTGTATATCCACAAATGTAAGCTTAGCTCATTATGGATATATTATGCAAGATAAATTACTTATGGAGAAAAAGTTTAAAAGAACTTCTTCAATGCTTAAAGATGAGTTAAAAAAGAATCCAAATAATATTTATTATAGATACCAATTAGGTACTAGCTATGATATGCATAAAGATTATAAAGAAGCATTGGAGGAATTTAGGAAGTTATACTCTATATTAAGAAATTCTGATTACAGCATAAAAAAGGCATATTCTTATGTTTACGCAGCCTGCGCAAGAGCTGCATTTAAAAACAATATGTATTCAGAGACCATTAAGATTTGTAAAGAGTGTATAAATCTAAAAAAAGACTATATAGATTTATATTATTTATTATCCCTAAGCTATGAAAAAATAAATAAAAAGAAAGAGAGCATTAAATACAGTCTTAAATACATAGAGCTTTATGAAAAGTATAATGAATTAGATATATCAAAGGATTTAACGGTTATTTCATATAATATAGATCAAACATCTAAAGATATTATATGCAATAACTTAGCTCAATTTTATTTTGATAATGATGAATTTGATGAAAGCTATGAGTACTGCAGCAAAATTGAAAATAATGTTATGCAAATACCTCTTTTAGTAAAAATACTGCTTCACTCAGCTAAATATGAAAAGCTCATAGAATACTATGATAAAATAAAGGATGACTTTAAGATCCGAACATATTTTTTCAACACCATAGAACAGCTGCTTAAGAATATTGATGAAGATGAGAAATTAATAGTTTATAAAACATTAAGCAGCATAGAAGGATTATATGGTACTTTTAACCTCATCAGGAGTTTTGCAGACAAAAGGGAAGGGCTTATAAATGAGTTCTTAAATGAGATAGATTTTGAAAGGGAACCTGTTTTTTATTCACAGGTGTTTACTTATATTGATGATAAAAATTTGATCTTGAATACTTTAAAGAAATTAAACACAGCTGCAATAAGAAATATAGTGAATTTCCTTATTGCAGATGATGAACGATCATATAACTTTTTTCATGAATACTTAGTAGATGCAGATATCGATTCTGATGAATTAATGGATAATAAATTATATATTTCTATATCTTATGTTTATTTGCTGGAGGTTATAAAAGATACAGATTATATTAATGAGGATTATTATAATATTTATAAAAAATATGTTTCTTCAGGAATTAATTTTGTTTTAAATGTTTATCAAAGGGAAAATCTTAATTCAATATATAAGTGCATAAATAATGATGAGGATAAATACTTTGCTGCGCTGTTCTTAGCAAAAGAAGCAGTCAAAAACGATAATACAGAATTAGCTATAAACTATATTAGAGAAGCTGCTTACTCACTCGAAAGTTTTGCAAAATATACTAATTTGTATAAGGATGAATTATTAAATATTAATAATGATAACATTAGTTCTACAAGCAATGAATTTGAAGAATGTAAGAAGCAAGTGAAAAATAATATAAGATCACTGATAAAAAATAACAACTTAGATGAAGCTGAATCTGTTATTTCTGAATATGAGCAAATAGTAAATGATGATGTAGAGATAGTCTTATTTAAGTCCCAGATTTCAGTTGCAAGATTGAAACAATAAAGAAGAGCTTTATTCAATGGCTACCATTCACTGCCCCCCACCTAAGTGAAGATAGGGGGTATTATAGATGGTAGCCATCGACTAAATTAGTGAATTTAGGAAAGAAGTGAGAACGTGAGCCAAGATATAAATAAAATAAGGGTTCAAATTAAAGAAAATATAAATATCTTAATAAATAATGGTAAGTTGGCTGAGGCTAAAATTTTACTGGAAGAATATAAAAAGGTGGTTCATGATGATATAGAAATTTACTCTATAGAAGCAATTATATTGATTTTAGAAAATAAGCTTGAAGAAGCTGAAAAAGTTTTAAAGTATGGGCTTTCTAAAAATAGTAATAACTTTGATTTGCTTTTTAATTTAGGATATTTGTGTGAATGTAAAAATAATATTACTGAAGCAAAAGCTATATATAATATTGCAGGAATGGTAGATAATAATGCAGAATCAAGGGAAGCATTAAATAATGAGATGCTTCAAATTGGAAACTTAGAATCAAAATATAATGTAATATTGTTTGGCAGCTATAGTGAATGTTTAAAGTTTAAAGAACGGTTTAATAATTGGAATGTAGTTGCTATATGTAGTGATAAAACAGAAGGGGAAGCAATTGATGTTTCTGAGTTAACAAAATATGATTATGATTTTATATTTATAGTAGAATACTTAGATAAGGACAAAGTATATAAAAAACTTGGAAAATATAATAAAAAAAATATTTATTTTATAGAAGATTTTAAAACATCGGTAATTGAAGGGGTAGACTATAAAATTTCAAAATTATTTAGCAAAGAAGAAGTTTGTGGAATTGTAACTGGATTATCCTATGCAGAAGTAGGCATACAGGAAAATTTACTTCAACATAATTTTATTAATTTTGCTTTTTCAGCTCAAGATTTATACTATGATTTCTTATTATTAAAGTATCTGTTCCAATTTGAAGAAGTGAAAAGAAGTTTAAAATATGTAATAATAAATTTAGCCTATTATTCTTTTGATTATGATATGTCTAAAACCATATCTAAATATAGAATACATAGATATACTAATTATTTTAAGGAGTATCATAATAATGATGATATAATTGGCGTTGATATTACTAAAGCATTTTATGAGGAGAGAATAACTTTTCAAGACTATGTAAATATGAATAAAATGAAAGAAAAATCTATTTTAAATATTAATGATCAAAATGGCATATATGAAGCTAAAAGAAATTCCTCAATGGATTATAAAGATACAAGATATGAGAATGAAAAAATTTTGGATAACTATATACATTTTTTAAAAGAAAATAATATAAAGCCTATAATAGTTATATGCCCTACTAGCTCTTACTATAGAAAATACTTTAATAATAATAAAAAAACTACTTTTTATAATATATTAAATAGGATTAATGAAAAATACAATGTTCAAGTAATTGATTATTTTCAAAGTTGTTTATTTCAAGATGATGATTTTTGGGATTACTCTCACTTAAATGGAAAAGGCGCTGAGAAGTTTACCAAAATACTAAATGAAGAGATAGAATGGTAGCAGCCTTTAGTGCCAGGCAAGTGGCATGTGGCAAGTGCTAATCGTGGCAGAAAATGATTATTTATTTTTATAGGTAAATAATCATTTTTTTAGTTAAAATCTAAAGAAACTCCATTATTTACCGATAATTTAAGTAGAAAGTGTAGAGGTGATAAAATGGAAATAAACAGCATTGAATTAAATAATCAAATGCATAAAATAGAAAACAAAAACGTGGACAAAGTAAATGCTAATCAAAATAGGGCAGCTGGTACAAAAGGGGAAAAGATTGATGGTGAGCAGCTTGAGAAGGCAGTGGAGAGAGCTAATAATGTGCTGTTTAAAAACAATACTCATTTAAAATTTCAAATTCATGATAAAACAAGGGATGTTATGGTTGAAATTATTGATGATGAAACTGGTGAGGTTTTAAAGGAAATTCCTCCAAAGAAAATAATTGATATGATAGCATCGATATGTGAAATTGCCGGTGTCTTTGTAGATGAGAAGCGTTAGGGGGGCTTGTTATGCCAGTAAATCCAATAACTCTTGATAAGATAGAGCCAGCTGTTATAAAGGAAATGGAAAACAAGGCAATAGATACAATTGTTCGTGAAGTTAGAGGCGCAGAAATAAGGAAAGAAACAAGCAACCAAAGCGGTAACTTTAACCGCGGCAGTCAGGAGAAGTCTGCCATGGAATTTGAACAGTATTTGCATAAATTTAATTTAAATCTCGAATATAAAATAAAAAAAGACAGAACAAAAATAAAAATTAAAGATAAAAATGGCAAGGTATTGGTAGAATCGGAAACTTCTGACTTAGAAGATATAATTAAAAATATAAATGATGATGAAAAAGGAAGCATAATTGATATTAAAGGATAGGAGTTGGTTTTATGTATGCTGCAACAAATGCAATAAATGCTTATCAGCAAAATGGGGTTAACACAGCTTCAAAAGAAAAGCTGCTCCTTATGCTTTATGATGGGCTTGTAAAATTTATAAAGCAGGGAATAGCAGGTCTCGATGAAAAAGACTATAGTAAATCTAACACAAATTTTATTAAAGCAGAAAATATTATTAATGAGTTTATGTCCACACTTAATATGGAAGTTGGCGGTGAAATTCCAAAATCTTTAATGGCGCTCTATGACTATATGAACAGGAGACTTGTAGAAGCAAATATTAAAAAAGATAAAAATATTGCAGAAGAAGTTCTCGGATTTGCAGAAGAATTAAAGCAAACTTTTGAAGAAGCATATAAGATTGCGAAGAAAAATTAATGCTTAACAAAATTATTTCCGTAATAGTATAAAAAATGGCTAAATTTACTTGATTTAGTCATTTTTTTATGTTATTTTTAATATGGTTAAAAAAATAATTATATATGTTTTTATCATTTAAAACAAAAATATATTTTATATGATAAAAATCTACTAATATTTTCAAATTTTATTGACAAATTATATCAAAAGATATAGATTGAAATATATAAGAATATGGTTATGTTGGAGGATGGGATGAATTATGCAAAAAATTGATGAAATTTCATACAATTTGATAAAGAATTCACTTAACGCATCGGAAATAAGGAAGGCAGTGATTGCTCATAATATGGCAAATCTCAACACAAAAGGCTTTAAAGCATCAAAAGTGGTCTTTGAGGACAAGTTAAATGGTGCTTTAACTGGGAATAAGCTGCCTCTTAAGACTACCCATGACAAGCACATAAAGGGTGTAAACTCACCTCTTGATATTAAACCTGAAGTTGTAAAGGATAATTCCACTTCTATGAGAAGAGATGGGAATAACGTGGATATTGATAACGAAGCTACTAACCTTGCTGCTAATGGAATTTTATATAATGCTTTAATTAATCAAGCAAATAGCAGAATTCAAATGAGAAGATATGCAATAAATGAAGGGAGAAGATAAATGTGAGCATTTTTTCACCGATGAGAATAAGCTGCAGTGGACTATCAGCAGAAAGACTTAGACTTGATACCATATCAAACAATATTGCAAATATAGACAGCACGAGAAGTAAAGGCGGGGGAGCATATAGGCGTAAGGTTGTTTCCTTTGAAGAAAATGTAAAAAGGACTTTAAATAAGGAAACTAATAAATATGAGAATAAATTAAATGGTGTGAAAGTTGGCAAAGTTTTTGAAGATAACAGCCCTATTAAAAAGACATATGATCCATCTCATCCAGATGCAGATAAGGATGGATATGTATTAAATCCAAATGTAAATATATTAAATGAAATGGTAGATTTAATGGCAGTTTCAAGATCTTATGAAGCAAATGTTACAGCAATGAATGTTGAAAAACAAATGGCAATGAAAGCGCTTGAAATAGGAAGGTAGGGTAAATATGATTAAATAGAAAGGTGATGCAAATATGATAGAAAAAGTAAGAGATTTAAGTTTACCTCCATTGCAAGAGAATAATGTTAAAAAAAATGACCAAGTACATTTTTCAGACGTGGTAAAGGGTGCCCTTGACAAGGTAAATGAAAAACAAATAGCGGCTGAAGACGAAACAATTAAACTTGTAACTGGTGATGAACAGGATTTATCTAAAGTATTATTGACTACAGAAGAAGCAAGGCTATCCCTCGAGCTGGCATATCAAGTTAGAAATAAAATTGTTGATGCTTATCAGGAAATAAGTAGAATGCAGATATAAGACATAAAGGAGTGCTAAAGAATGGATAAAATCCCTGATCTTTTTAAAAAAGCTAAGGATAGTTGGAAAAATCTTAGTAAGGCAAAAAAAATAGCTATTATATTAATTTCATCAGTACTTATATTAACTTTAATAATACTTTCTTTTACATATAGAAAAACTGCATATACAACTTTGTTTTCGAACCTGGCACCTGAAGATTCGGCAAAAGTTGCTCAAAAACTTGATGATGATAAAGTCAAATACAAGGTTGAGGGAGATACAATACTTGTTCCTAAGGATAAAGTAGATAAGCTTAGGCTTTCAATATTGTCAAGCGATGTTATACCTCCGTCACATAAGGGTTTTGAATTATTTGATAATACAAACAAATTTGGCGTTACAGATACTGAAGCTAAAGTAATGTATCAAAGGGCACTTTCAGGAGAACTTGCTAAAACTATAGAGAGTATTGATGGAGTTGAGCATGCTACTGTTAATCTTGTTATGCCTGATGACAGTGTATTTGCAACAGAAAAAGAAAACGCCTCTGCATCGATTTTGGTAAAACTGAAAAATGGTGCTTCTCTTAATCAAGATCAAGTAAAAGCAATTATTGCACTTGTTTCAAGAGGAGTTAAAGACCTTCCAAAAGAAAATGTAGAAATAATCGATCAAAATGGGAATTTATTAAGTGAGGATGTAAATGACAATAGTCAGGCTGGAGGAACAGTTTCTTCAGGGAAACAGCTTGAACAGGAAAAGGCATTTGAAACGAGACTTCAAAACGATACAAAGGCAATGCTTGAGAAGATATTTGGTAAAGATAAGGTTGCAGTTAAAGTAAATGCAGACCTTGACTTTAATTCAAGGCAAACAACGACAATTAAATATGATCCTAAGAAGGTTGAAAGAAGTGTTCAAAAGAGCAGTGAAAGCACAAAAGATGCATCGGGGGCAGGTAATGCTAGTTCAAGTCCCGTAGATGATAATATGTCTACTCCTTCTCAGGATAATACTAATCAAAACTCAGAGACAACACGTACTGAGAATACAACAAACTATGAAATACCTGAGACAAAGGAAACAGTAATAGCTGCCCCAGGTGAGGTAAAAAGGATGACAGTTTCTGTAGTAATAGATGGGGCTTTAAATGAAAATGAAAAGGATTCAATAAAAAATATTGTAGCCTCGGCCACAGGGTTTGATGAAAAAAGAGGAGATAATATTAATATAGAAAGTATGCTCTTTAATGATGAAGAACAAAAGAATAGAGAAAAACAAGCTAAGGATCAGCTTGCTGCAGAAGAAGCTTTACAAAGAAGAAAAAGGTATGCTGAATATGGCGGCATTGGTGCTGCTGCAGCTTTAGCACTTATATTAATTTTATCTTCAAGAAGGAAAAAGAAAGAGCAGGAGGAACTTATGGCAGCAGAAGAACCTGCAGCTACTGCTATTGATGCTGTTGTTGGGAATGAGCCACAAAAACCAGAAGTAGAGTATAAACCTGTACTTGAAGAAGAAGAACCTATGGATGTTGAAAAGGAAATTAAGGATTATGCAGAAAGAAAACCCGACCAAGTAGTAGAAGTAATTAAAACCTGGCTGGCTGAAGATGAGAGGTGATGTAGATGGCAACAAGGGATAAAGAAAAACTAACAGGAATACAAAAAACAGCAATTCTCTTTATAACATTAGGGCCTGATGCATCAGCTCCAATTTTAAAAAGATTACCAGATAATGATATTCAGCGTATTACTTTTGAAATTGCAAACATGCAAAAAATTAAAAAAGATCAAAGAGATGAGGTTCTTCAGGAATTTGTTGAGCTAAATAAGGCAAAGGATTATATAATGGAGGGCGGCTTTGAATATGCAAAAAATCTCCTTTCAAAAGCACTTGGAGCTCAAAAAGCTAAGGAGATAATAGAACAGGTTTCTGAAATAACCCAGCAGTATAGGCCCTTTGGAATTGCGCGAAAAGCTGATTCAGCACAGCTTTTAAATATAATTAAAAATGAACATCCTCAAGCTATTGCTTTAATACTTTGCTATCTTCAATCTGATAAAGCAGCCCAAATATTATCAGGGCTTCCTGAAGATATGCAGGCAGATGTAGCTATGAGAATTGCAACTATGTCCAATACATCTCAAATGGTTATAGAAGAGGTAGAAGGAATACTGCAGAAGAAGCTTTCAAACGTAGTAAGAAGTGATATTGGAACTATAGGAGGAGTTAAACCTCTTGTGGATATTTTAAATAATGTTGATAGAGGCACTGAAAAGAGTATATTGGATGAGCTTGATAGGAATGAACCTGAACTGGCAGAAAAGATAAGGTCAAATATGTTTATATTTGAGGATATAACAACTCTTGATAATACTTCAATACAAAGAGTCTTAAGAGAAGTGGATACAAGAGACTTAGCTTATGCACTTAAGGGTTCTTCAGAGGAAGTGGCAAATGCTGTTTATACAAATATGTCAAAGAGAGCTGCACAGACACTAAAAGAGGATATAGAGTTCTTAGGTCCTGTAAGGCTTATTGATGTAGAAAAATCACAGCAAAATATTGTTTCAATTATAAGAAGGCTGGATGAAACCGGTGAGATTGTAGTAGCAAGAGGTGGTGAAGATGCACTCATCATATAATATTGTGAAATCTGCAGTAATAGATGAAAGTAAAGTTATTTCACCTCCTAAAATTGAAGAGGTGTTAGAAAAAAGAAAGCAGTTAGAGATAAAAATTGATGAGGATAATGAAAATATAAAGAATAAAGAAAATATAAATGAAATTAAAAATACTTCAAGTAAATTAGTTGAGGATGCAAAAGCTAAGGCTCATAAGATTTTAACGGATGCAGAAATTAAAAGTAAAGAAATAATTAATAAGGCACAAAATGATTCTGAGAAAATTAAGAAGGAAGCAAATGAAAACGGATATCAGGAAGGGTACAAAAAAGGCTATAGTGAGGGCTATGAACATGGAATAAATGAGGCAAAAGAAGAGGCAGCAGAAATTAGAAATGAAGCAGATGAGTACATAAAAGGCGTCCAAAATGAAATAAACTTATATATAAAGGATAATAAAGAAAATATCATTAAGCTAGCAGTAAAAATTGCTGAACATATATTAAATACAGAGCTTACTTTAAATAATGAAGCAATTTATAAAATTGCAGAAAAGGTTGTAGCTTCAGCTACAGATAAAAAGCAAGTTATTCTTAAAGTAAATCCTTCTGATTTTAATATAGTAAAAAATAGAAAGCAGGAGCTTTCCATTTATGTTGAAGATGTAAATAATATTATAGTTGTGGCAGATCCAACTGTTAATAAAGGAAGCGTTAAAGCTGAAACTCCTTCTGGATTTATAGATGGGGATATAAATGAACAGCTTGATATAATATTTAGAAAACTGGTTGATGAAAATGGCAGTGATTGATTTAGATTTTGAAAAACTTATTAATAAGGTAGATAAAATAAACACAATAAAATTAACTGGAAAAGTAAAAAAGGTTGTAGGGCTTACTATAGAAGTAGAAGGTATAAAGGCATTTGTAGGGGAGCTTTGCAAAATATTTGTTGAAGATGATAAGGTGGTTTTAGCTGAGGTAGTTGGTTTTGAAAATAATGGAGTTCTTTTAATGCCCCTTGGAGTGCTTACTGGTGTTGCCCCAGGTTCACGGGTTGAAGCAACGGGTAAAACTTTAAATGTAAAGGTGGGCATGGGCCTTTTAGGGAAGGTCCTTGATGGTATTGGAAGGCCAATGGATCATTCCGAAATTATTGCTGAAGATGAATATCCCCTTGATAATAATCCCCCTGATCCTCTTTCAAGGAGAAGAATAAAAAAAGCTATGCCAACAGGCATAAGAGCAATTGATGGATTTTTAACCTGTGGAGAAGGACAAAGAATTGGCATTTTTTCAGGGAGCGGAGTTGGAAAAAGCACGCTTTTGGGAATGATTTCAAGATATAGTGATGCTGATGTCAATGTAATTGGACTTATTGGTGAAAGAGGAAGAGAGGTTAAAGATTTTATTGAAAAGGATTTGGGAGAGGAAGGCTTAAAAAAATCTGTAGTAGTTGTTGCAACATCTGATCAGCCGCCTCTTTTAAGGCTTAAAGGTGCTTTTACAGCCACAGCAATTGCAGAATATTTTAGGGACAAGGGTTTAAATGTTATGCTTATGATGGACTCTGTTACAAGGTTTGCTATGGCTCAAAGAGAGATAGGACTTACAATTGGAGAACCACCTGCTACAAAGGGCTACACTCCTTCAGTATTTGCAATGCTTCCAAGGCTTATGGAAAGGTCGGGGACATCGGATAAGGGTTCTATTACTGCTTTTTATACTGTACTTGTTGATGGAGACGATATGAATGAGCCTATTGCTGATGCTGTAAGAGGTATTCTTGATGGTCACATAGTATTATCAAGAAAGTTAGCAGCTCAAAACCATTATCCTGCTATTGATGTGCTTTCAAGTATATCAAGATTAATGCCGGAGGTAGGGGATAAAAAGGCAATTGATAAGGCAGGGGAATTAAGAGATGTAATGGCTACATATAAGGAATCAGAAGACTTAATAAATATAGGGGCATATCAAAACGGGAGCAATAAAAAAATAGATAAATCTATTGCTTTAATTGATGATGTAAATTCATTTTTAAAACAAGGGATGAATGAACACAGCAGTTTCAATGAGACCATGGAAAAGCTCTTAGCAATTGGTGGTGAGGGTTAATAAATGAAGAAGTTTGTTTTTAAACTTCAAAAGGTTTTAGATTACAGGTTTGAAATAGAAGAAAAGAAAAAAGATGAATTTGCAAAAGCACAAAAAAAACTTTTATCTGAAAAAAACAAGCTTGAAAGCTTAATTGAGCGTAAAAAAAGTGCTGTGGAAGATAAAAGCAATTATAAATCAAAATTGGATTATCAGCTGCTTTTAAACTATATAGATTTTATGGATGATAAAATAGAAAATCAAATGGCTGAAATTAAAAAGGCAGAGGATGAACTTGCGATAAAAAAGGATGAGCTTACAAAATCCACAGCAGATAGAAAAGTTATTGAGAAGTTAAAAGAAAAGGCAAAGGATGAGTTTAATTTAGAAGTTGGACAAAAAGAGCAAAAGTTAAATGATGGTTTTGCCTTATTTTCATATGTAAGAAAGTAATGCCCAGGGACGGAGTATCTGTAATACCCCGACTAAGGCGGGGTATTACAGATGGCAGCCAGCAGAACCGATCCATGGATGCAGCAGCCGTTAATCCCTGCCTAAGTAAGGCGAATTGGGGTTTGCGGATGGCAAGCCATTGAATAACAAATGAGAAGTGAAGGGAGGTGAAAAAATGAAGGTAGAAAGTATCAATGTGGAAATTCCTGAAAAAAAGGCAGCGGGAAGTGCAAATGGAAGTGAAGGAATTGATTTTTCACAGCTTTTATCAGCTTTAATAGCAGGTATAGTTCCACTTTCAAACAACATGGATCCTGAAGGGTTAACTGATGCAAAAACTTCAGGCAGTGAGCTTTTAAATCTTGACGCAATGGCACCTGCATGCAAGGATGCTAAAAATTTAAATGAATTAAGCAGGATAGAGAATTCCCCTTTAAAAGCTGATGGACAGGGCTTAGCTGAAATTCTAAATTCTATTAAGGAGCAGGCTAAAAATATTGAATCTCAAAAGCTGCCTGATAATCCCCAGCTAAACGATGAACTAAGCAAGCTATTAGATAATAATGTTCAGCTAAATAGTGAATTAAGCAAGTTATTATCTGATAATCCCCAGCTGAATGATGAACTAAGCAAGTTATTATCTGATAATCCTCAGCTGAATAATAAATTAAGCAAGCTATTAGATGATAATGTTCAGTTAAATGATGAATTAGGCAAATTAGCAGATAATGTTAAGCCGGATGGGAAAATAACTAAAGATAATTTAAAGCAGATGATTGATACTTTAGTTAAAAATGAAGGCGGGGATAATTCAGGTAAAAAAGAGGATTTAAATTTAAAAATTGATAACGAAAAGGTTAAACCTGAAACGCTGAATGAAGAAAAAGGATTTAATAACAAATTTATTAAAATTGATGGCGAACCAGAGTTAAAAGAGGAAGTTATAATGCCTGTTAGCTCGGAAATGCCTCAAACTAAAATACAAGAAAATGAGATAAGTTTGCCAAATATAGAAGATGATAAGAATACAGCTTTTATAAAGAAACCATCAGATTTAGTAGATTTGACAGTGACCAAATTTAAATCTTTAAGGCTTCCTGAATATACAGAGCTTAGAGTTAAATTAAAGCCTGAGTCCCTTGGAGAAATAACTGTAAAGCTTGTACTTGAAAAAGGTCATATAAACGGCAGCATATTAGCAAGCAGGCCTGAAGTTGCTGAAACTTTACAAAACAGCACTGATGATATTCTTGACAAGCTTAAGGAAAGCAATATCTTTTTAAATCATTTATCTGTAAATGTTAATAGCGACAATCATGATCAAAGTAATGGAAGACAGTTTGAAAGATTCAAGGGGAATAGAAGCAAGACGGGAATAAAAAGCTTTGAAGAGATGGTAGAAAGCCAAACAAATGATGAATTTAATATAATTGCATAGGAGGTATTAAAGTGGATGTTGATAAGGTAGCTAGTTACCAACCAAATGTACAGGTTTCCAATACTAATACTAAAAATAACACAACTGATAAGGATATGTTTTTAAAAATACTTGCGGCAGAACTTGCCAATCCTGATCCATTAAATGCACAGGATAATACTCAGTATATTTCACAGCTTGCTCAGTTTTCATCCTTAGAGCAGGCACAAAACTTAAGTGTTTCAATGGGAAAGCTTCTTCAATCACAGCAAATTAATGAAGGCTCAGCGCTCATTGGAAGAAAGGCTGAATTTAACGTTGGAAATGGCAAGTATGTTGGTGATACTGTAAGATGCGTTAGGGTTGCTGAGGGAGATGTATATTTAGAGTGTGATAATGGTAATTACAAAATTGATCAAGTAGCAGGTGTAGGTGATATTGAAAATGATTCAAAAGGTGGACAATCTTCAGAAAAACCAGAGACAGTATAATGCTGGAAGTAGAATAAATGGGACATTAGAGTTTAATAGAGTACTTCAAAATGTTCAAAAGAGCAATGAGCTTAAAATGTCAGCTCATGCTGAAAACAGATTAAAAGAAAGAAATATTAACTTAACTCAAGCAGACATTAAAAATATTAATGAAGCTGCAGAAAAAATTAGAAACAAGGGCGGAAGAGAAGCTTTAATTTTATATAAGGATATTGCCTTTGTTGCAAGTATTAGAAATAATACAATTATAACTGCTGTGGACAGCAGTAATTTAAAGGAAAATGTTTTTACAAACATTGATAGTGCAGTGATAATATAAGCCGGACCTTAGGGAGGCTTTTACCGTGGAATGAAGGAAACGGTAAATTAAAGGAGGGTATTAAATGTTAAGGTCACTTTTTTCAGGTGTTAGTGGAATGAAAAGTCAGCAGACAAAAATGGATGTTATAGGCAATAACGTTGCTAATGTAAGTACTACAGCTTTTAAATCTGGAAGGGCTACATTTAAGGATGCATTAAGCCAAACAGAGCAGGCAGCAAGCAGCCCAACAACTAATATGGGAGGTATAAATCCTAAATCTGTAGGGCTTGGTGTCAGCGTTTCAGCAATAGATACAAATATGGGACAAGGATATCTTCAGCCTACAGGGGGGAAAACAGATCTTGCAATTGAAGGAAACGGAATGTTTATTGTTAGTAAATTAAAGGATACAGATGTACCAACAAGTGCTACACCAGATCCTATGGAGGAGACATATTATACAAGGGATGGTTCATTTAAATTAGACAAGGATGGGAACTTATTAACTGCAGATGGCTATTATGTAATGGGAAAAAGAGATACAGCTGTTTCTTTTGGTACTGGAGATGATACGTCTGCTATGGTTACTATTCCTGATAAGGGTACTAAACAAGAACCAGTAACCATAGATGATACGACCAAATTGGCTGACTTAGAAAAAATTGTAATACCATTAACAACAGCTGATAAAACAACAAATATAACAGATTTTTCAATTGAACAAGATGGAACTATAAAGGCTCTTTATGGAGAAGATACTGTCGTTATAGGAAAAATCGCAATGGCAACATTTCAAAACGTGGCAGGACTTGAGAAAAAAGGTGGAAACCTCTACCAAGTATCTCCAAACTCTGGAGATGAAAACTCTGGAGATGAAAAAATAGGTACAGCCAATTCTTCAGGTTTTGGTAAAATGGTCCAAGGGCATCTTGAAATGTCAAATGTGGACCTTGCAAATGAATTTACTGATATGATTATTACAAGCAGGGCTTTTCAGGCAAACTCAAGAACAATAACAACTTCTGATGAAATGCTTCAGGAACTTTTGAATTTAAAGAGATAAGAGGGTAGAAAATGATTAAATTAACTGGTTTAAATAATAAGGCACTTTATTTAAATCCCGATCTTTTTGAAAAGCTTGAGGTTACTCCTGATACAGTCATTACACTTTCTAATGGAAAAAAATATGTTGTAAAAGAAAGCCCTGATGAAGTTATTGAATTGATAATTCAATTTAGGCGCAAATATATGTATTACATATCTGAGGTGATAAAATGAAAAAAAGGGATTTAAGTACAACTATTGGGCTAATATGTGGAGTTGCTGCCATTTTAATTAGTATGATGTGGGGTCAAGATGACCCCATTCAGGCTATGAAAGCTTATTATGATACGCCATCTATTTTTATAACGGTTGTAGGTTCTTTTATGTCAATTGTTATTTGCTTTCCGCCTGAAACGCTAAAGCGGGTACCTGCTGCGCTGCACAATGCTTTTATTTCTAAGGAGGTTCCAGCTAATGAGCTTATAAGTCAGTTNNGAAATCGAAAACATCGATGATGACTTTTTGAAATCAGGAATACAAATGGTTGTGGATGGAATTGAACCTGAAACTATTAAAGAAATACTTGAACTTGAAATTGATGAAACTGAAAGAAGACATGATGGTCCAATAAATGTATTTAAAACATGGTCAAGCTTGGCTCCTGCTTATGGAATGCTTGGGACTCTTATAGGTCTTATTGCAATGCTTCGTAATTTAAATGACCAGGCTAAATTAGGTCCAATGATGTCTGTAGCTCTTATTACATCATTTTATGGTTCTATTATGTCAAATTTGGTTTTCTTACCTCTTGCAAACAAGCTTCAGATAAGAAGTGATGAGGAAACAAACAGAAGAGAAATGATGATTGATGGTATTATTTCAATACAATCAGGAGTAAATCCAAGGATTGTTGAAGAAAAGCTTAAGACTTATTTATCACCAGATGAAAGAATTACATATTTAAAGCAGACTGCTGATGGAAATGAGGTGAATGTAAATGGCTAGAAAGAAAAAAAGTGAACCATTAGAGTCGGCATGGATTTTAACTTACTCTGATATGGTAACCAATCTTTTATGCTTTTTCGTCCTGCTATATTCATTTGCATCAATAGATGCTGCAAAATTTAAATCAGTATCCATGTCAATGTCAAGAGCTTTTGGAGGAGGGGAAAATGGCGTGTTTGATTCTTCAGATAATGGAAGCATGCCAATGGAAGGTTCTCCAGAGTATGCAGGTACAGAAAATGAAAAAATGTACAAACAGGTTTTAAAATATATGCAGGATAACAACATGGAGGCAAAAGTACAAATAAGACAGGAAAGCCGGGGTGTTGTAATTGAATTAAAAGAAAACGTGCTGTTTGAATCAGGTAGGGCTGATTTAATACCTGAAAGCATACCGATTTTGAAAAAGGTCGCGGAACTTTTAAACAAGTTTCCTAATGATGTAGTTGTTGAAGGGCATACAGATAATCTCCCTATTAGTTCCGGCTATTATCAATCAAATTGGGAACTTTCAACTGACAGGGCTGTTAAAGTTGTAAGACATTTTACAGATACAGAAAAATTAGAGGGTAAAAGATTTACAGCAGTAGGGTGCGGAGAGTATAAGCCTATAGATACAAATGATACCAATGAGGGAAGAAAAAATAACAGGAGAGTTAATATTCTAATTGTGACGCCTGATAAGGAGAGTGGAAATAAGTGAGCAGTCAAAATCCAAATCAAATAAATGAATCAGTAAATGGTTTAGATAAAAAACAGTCATCAAATAAACCAGTAATGATACTTCTTATTATTACTATAGCAATTGTTGTTTTGATGCTTTCATTTTTTGTATTTATGTACAT
>DHEX01000086.1:55845-87117 GCA_002400085.1 Clostridiaceae bacterium UBA4839
CAAAAATACCTCAAATAAGGCAGATTATAAATTTAACCATAATGAATAAAAAATCGGAAGAAATTAATAATGCTCAAAACCTATCAAAAATTGTAAGTGAATTGATAACTAAGATTAATGATATTATGACAACTGGCAGGATTACAAACGTTTATATAAGAGATATCCTTATAAGCTATTAGAGGGTGAATAAATGGATAGTTTTACTACTGCAGATATGATGGGCTTTTTAATTTTTTTACCTTTAGTTATACTTCTTATTTATATAACTTTAAAATATGGCGGCAAGTATGCAAAAAAACTTAGTCAAGGCAAGCTAATAAAGGTAGTTGAAAAAGTTTCATTAAGCCAAAACTCCTATATTGCAATTGTCTTAGTTGATGGCAAGCCCTACCTTATGTCCGGAGGAGAAAAAGGGGTTCAAATACTGAAAGAGCTTGATGAATCTGTAGCTGAAAAAATTAAGGATAGCAATGGGCAAAATAATAAATTTAATTTTCTAAAGGGATGGAATATTAATGGAAAAAAAGAAAAATTATAAAATATATAAGTACAGTAAAATAATTCTATTAACATTGTTATTTTTAACAGCAACAGCATATAAGGCAAAGGCTGCTCCAACTGACTTTCAAATACCTAAAGTATCAATTACAGTAGATGATGCCAAAACTCCTAAGGAATATGTTGATAATGTTAAGATATTAATCCTTTTAACTACTCTTACATTTATTCCAGCCATACTTACATTAATGACATCTTTTACAAGAATTATTGTGGTTTTAGGATTTGTAAGAAGTGCACTATCTACACAGCAATCTCCGCCAAACCAGGTATTAATAGGTCTTGCACTTTTTATGACAATGTTTATTATGACACCTACATATAATAAAATTAATCAGGATGCAATTAAGCCCTATGTGAATGGGACTATTACGCAGGAGCAAGCAATTAAAAATGGAAGCAAACCTTTGAAGGATTTTATGCTTAAACAAACCAGGGAGAAAGATTTGGCCTTATTTTATAAATCAGCTAACATAGAGCGCCCTAAGGACAGGTATGAAGTTCCATTTAGAATATTAGTTCCAGCATTTGCAATTAGCGAACTTAAAACTGCCTTTCAAATGGGATTTTTGATTTTCATACCATTTGTAATAATAGATATGGTTGTTGCAAGTATATTGATGTCTATGGGAATGTTTATGCTTCCGCCGGTTGCAGTATCATTGCCTTTTAAACTGCTGCTTTTTGTACTTGCAGATGGATGGAACCTTGTTGTTAAGTCTTTATTACAAAGTTTTATGTAGGGGTAGGTGATTAGATGACAGATACTTTTTTGATTTCTATTGCTAAAGAGAGCCTTTTAACAGCTCTTAAGGTTGCAGCGCCAGTACTCATTGTTTCTATGCTTGTTGGTCTTCTTGTAAGCATACTTCAGGCAGTAACGCAGATTCAGGAGCAAACACTTACTTTTGTTCCTAAGATGATTGCAATAGTAATAGTTTTTTTGATTTTAGGACCTTGGATGGTAAGAACTCTTGTTAACTTTACTGAGTATATGATTAATAGCATTATATATGTAGTGAAATAGGTGAAACTTAATGCAAAGAGATTTCTTGATATTTTTCTTCTGTACAGTTAGAGTTAGTGCAATGCTTATGTCTTCTCCAATATTTTCTGTGAAGCAGATCCCTAAGCTTTTTAAAGCAGGTTTATCCATGCTTCTTGGCGTAATCATAAGCAGCATAATAAGCCTTCAAGATGTTGTTTTGCCATCAAATAACATTGATTTTGTTATAGTAATTTTTAAAGAAATAATAGTAGGAGTATCAATTGGTTTTACAGCAACGCTTATATTTAATGCTGTAAGGACTTCAGGACAGCTTATTGATTTTCAAGCTGGTTTTGCTATGGCACAGTATTATGATCCTTCTACATCATCAGTATCAACACCTTTTGAGAGATTTTTTAATTGGTTTGCTATAGTAATTTTTTTAGCCTTTAACTTTCATCATGTAATAATATCAGCAGTGATACGGAGCTTTGAAGTTGTTCCTGCGGGGGTTTTCCACATAAATTCGATGTCTTTTAAGGTTATTATGTCAGTGTTTTCAAAAAGCTTTGTAATTGCATTACAGTTTGCTGCACCTATTATTATTGTTTTATTTGTTACAGATTTTACACTTGGACTTATTTCAAGATCTGTACCGCAAATAAATGTATTCATACTTGGAATGCCAATTAAATTTATGTTAGTTTTGCTTGCAATAGCTGCTATACTTCCAGGGCTTTCAAAAGTTTATGTAAAAGCTTTTGAAGGTATGTCAACTGACCTTATGAAAGTATTAAAGGCACTTCCTTTTCTTTTTATCTCCCGAACAGATGATAAAACAGAGGAGCCTACTTATAAAAGGTTAGATGATGCAAAGAAAAAAGGACAAGTTCCTAGAAGTGCAGATTTAAATTCTGCAATGACATTAATGGCTGCATGTGCAGTTCTAATTTTATATGGTGATAAAATTTTTTATAATGGGATTCCATTAATAACTAATTGTTTAAATATGATTAAAAAAAATCCAATAAATATGGAAAATACGCCGACAATTTTTATATATATATTTAAAAATATTTTCATTGCAGCATTACCTATTATGTTAACTGTTATGGTGGTAGGTATTGTATCAAATGTTGGGCAAAGCGGTTTTATACTGACAAATGAGCCGCTTAAACCTAAATTAGAAAGAATAAATCCTGCAGAAGGGTTTAAAAGATTTTTTAATAAGAGGACACTTGTTGAACTTTTAAAATCAATTTTAAAAATTGCTCTTTTATCATATGTAGCAATAAGCTTTTTAAAGGGGAAAATATTTGATATAATGAAAACTTCTGATTTAAATATCAATGGGATATTTCCTTTTGCTAAAGATTTATTGGATTCTCAGCTTGTAAGGTTTGTTGCTGTAATGCTAATAATTGGACTTGCTGATTATATATTTCAAAAAAGACAATATAAAAAGGATATGCGTATGACAAAGGAGGAAGTTAAAGAGGAATATAAGGAGTCAGAAGGAGATCCTCTTATTAAGTCAAGGCAAAGGCAAAGGCAAAAGGAAATGGCCATGCATAGGATGATGCATGAGGTTCCTAAAGCTACCGTGGTCGTTACAAATCCAACACATTTTGCTGTGGCTTTAAAGTATGATAAAGATAAGAATTCAGCACCTAAAGTTGTAGCAAAAGGCGCAGATGTTGTTGCACAGAGGATTAAAAAGATAGCTAGAGAAAATAATGTCCCTATTGTTGAAAATAAGCCGCTTGCAAGACAGCTTTTTTCCAAAGTCGAACTTGATGAAGAGGTACCAATAGAACTTTATCAGGCTGTAGCCGAGATAATTGCTTATGTATATAGCTTAAAGAAAATGTGAAGGTGAATAATATGGCAAAGAATAAGTTTAATATAAAAGAGAATAAAGATGTAATAGTACCTATTTTAGTAATTCTTATAGTTTTAATGATGATTTTGCCTATACCTACTGGAGTATTGGATTTCTTAATTGCATTTAATATAGCTTTTTCAATAGTAGTTTTGCTTTTAACTATGTTTACCAAAAGTGTACTGGAACTTTCTATTTTCCCAACATTACTACTAATTACAACTCTTTTTAGATTAGGAATAAACGTTGCTGCTACTAAGCTGATTTTAAGCACAGCTACAGCTACTCCTATAATTGAAGGGTTTGGAAGCTTTGTTGTTGGTAATAATTATGTGGTTGGTTTTATTGTATTTATAATAATAACTATTGTGCAATTTGTTGTTATTACTAACGGTTCTGGAAGGGTTGCTGAGGTTGCTGCAAGATTTGCACTTGATGCAATGCCAGGCAAGCAAATGAGCATCGATGCTGATTTAAATGCTGGAATAATTAGTGAATCAGAAGCAAGGAAAAAAAGAGAAGATCTTCAGGAGGAAGCAAACTTTTATGGCGCAATGGATGGTGCCAGCAAATTTGTTAAAGGAGATGCAATTGCAAGTTTAATTATAGTTGTTGTTAATCTCCTTGGCGGACTTTTAATTGGAACTTTATTTTTAAAACTTAGTGCCATGGATGCATTAAAAAGATATGCACTTTTAACTGTTGGTAACGCTCTTGTATCGCAAATACCTTCACTTTTAATTTCAACTGCATCTGGTATTATAGTAACCCGTTCTTCATCCAAATCAAATCTTGGAGAAGAGTTTTCAAAAGAACTTACAGCTTATCCTACTGCACTATATATAACCAGTGGCTTTTTAGTTTTGATGGGCCTTATTCCTTCAATGCCATGGTATATTTTTCTTCCACTTGCTGCCCTTTGCGGCGCTTATGGCCATAGTTTATCAAAGGGAGAAAAGACAGGCAGCAATATGAAGGGTGCTGAGGAAGCAAGCTCTGAAATAGCGAAGGAGAGGAAAGAGCCAGAAAATGTAATGAGCTTATTAAATGTAGAACCTCTTGAAATCGAAATTGGATATGGTCTTATTCCACTTGCTGATGTTTCAGCTGGCGGTGACTTACTTGATAGAATAGCTGGAGTAAGAAGACAATGTGCTATTGAAATGGGAATAATAGTTCAGCCTATAAGGATTAGGGATAATTTGCAGCTTGCTACAAACGAATATACAATTAAAATAAAAGGAACTGTAGTAGCTAAGGGCGAAATATTATGCAATCATTATCTTGCCATTGATGCTTCTGGAGAGGGAGTTCCAATTGACGGTATAAAAACTGTGGATCCTACCTTTGGACTTCCTGCAGTTTGGATTCCTGACAGCAAGAAAGAGGATGCAGAGCTTCTTGGAATTACGGTAGTTGATCCTACTACTGTTTTAGTTACTCATTTGACTGAAATAATTAAACAGCATGCTTATGAACTATTAGGGCGACAAGAAGTAAAAATGCTTATTGATAATTTAAAGGAAAATTACAGCGCAGTTGTAGAGGAGCTTATACCTAATTTGTTAAGCCTTGGGGAAGTTCAAAAAGTTTTACAAAATTTACTTAAAGAAAGAGTACCTATTAGAGACTTAGTAACTATTTTGGAAAGCTTGGCTGACAATGCTGTAAATACAAAGGATATTGAGGTACTTACGGAGTATGTAAGATTTTCATTAGGAAGAACCATATGCAAGGATTTGGTAGATGATAATAACACAATTAAGGTTATTACGCTTCATCCTGATGTGGAGCAATTAATAGACAGCAATATTCAAAAATCTTTTCAGGGTTCATATCCTGTACTTGATCCTGATACAACAAGGAAATTATTTGAGGAAATAAACAAAAAAATCAGTGCATCAGAATTTAACAATAACCAGCCTGTAATATTATGCTCTCCAAGGATAAGACCTGCTTTTAGAAAGCTTACAGAGATAGTTTTTCCAAATATTCGTGTTATTTCTATGAATGAAATACCAACAGATATTCAGATAGAAACAGTTGGGGTGGTGACCATTTAATGATTATAAAAAGGTATATAGTTGATAATATGAACGAAGCAATGATAAAAATAAGATATGAATTAGGAAATGAAGCTGTTATTGTGAGCCAAAGAAAAATAAGGGAAAAGGGCATTAAGGGTTTTTTTAGGCATAAAAAGTATGAAGTAACTGCAGCAGCAGACGACAAACCCAAGAAAAATAATGAAGAAATAATAAAAAAAGATGAATTAAGAAATGAAATGGATGAATTAAAATCTATGATGGCTAATTTGTTATCCAAGCAGTCAGAAGTAGTGGATAATACAAAAAAAAGCAAGGGGAAAAAGTTAACAATAAATAAAAAGTTATTAGAAAATGATATTCCCGATGAAATAATTGAAGATATTTACTCCAAAGTTAAGGCTAAAGGCGGAAAAAACTTAAGGACTAATTCAAAGCAATTTGAAGAAGAAGTTAATAATATTATAAAAAATATTATTAAGACTGATACAGGAATTAATGGAAGAGTCCATGTTTTAATAGGACCAACAGGGGTTGGTAAAACAACTACTATTGCAAAGCTTGCAGGCCTTTACTCATTATATAAAAATAAAAAAGTTGGACTTATTACTATAGATACATATAGAATTGGTGCTGTGGAACAGCTTAAAATATATGCCAATATCCTTTCAGCTCCTTTTGGTGTGATACTTACAGTTAAGGATATTCCTGAAGTTATGAAGACTATGGAAGATTGTGATTTGATTTTTATAGATACTACTGGAAGAAACAGCAAAAACGCAATGCAGGTTTCTGAAATAAGGCAGTACATAGATGCATTAAAACCTGATGGAATCCACCTTGTTTTAAGTATGACTACAAAATGTAAGGATATAAAAAGGATTGCTAATGACTACAAAATAATAAAATATACAAGCCTTATACTGACAAAAATAGATGAAACAGATACCTGTGGCTCTATATTAGCATCACTTTATTATGCAAATGTTCCAGTATCATTTTTAACTACAGGTCAAAATGTTCCTGATGACATACAAGAAGCTAAAACGGAAAAGCTGTTTAATCTAATTATGGGGGCAGAGCAATGAAGGATCAGGCAGAAAAATTAAGATCAATGGTGAATAATAAAAAGGATAACAGCCGTTCATCAAAATTTAGAGTTATTACTGTATCAAGCGGAAAAGGCGGAGTGGGGAAAACAAATTTAGTTGTAAATCTTGCTATTTCCTTCCAAAAAAGAGGATTAAGGGTTGCTATTTTGGATGCTGATTTTGGAATGGCAAATGTAGATATTTTATTAGGCGTAAAAGCAAACTACAGCATATATGATTTGCTATTTGATGACAAGACTATTGAGGACATTGAAGTTGATACCCCTTATGGAATTAAACTGTTTGCAGGTGGAAGAGGATTTAAAGAGTTTGATGAAATTGATGATGAAAAAAGAAATAAATTACTTGGGGAATTTTCCAAAGTAAGCGATATTGATATACTGATTATAGATACGGGAGCAGGGATTTCACCTAATGTAATTAGATTTATTGAATATGCAGATGAAGTTATAATTGTAACTAATGAGGAGCCTACAGCTCTTACAGATGCATACAGCTTAATAAAAGTAATAAACAAAAATAATATTGATAAAAATCTTGATATAGTTATTAATATGGCTTCAAATTTAGTAAATGCAATGAGAACTTTTACTACACTAAAAAATATTTCAAAAAAATTTTTAAACATTGATATTAACTTTTTAGGATATTTAATAAAAGATAATAAGGTAAGAAATTCAGTTATTAAGCAAAAACCTTTTATAGAACTGTATCCAAATAGTGAAATAGCACTTTGCATTCAAAAGATTTCCAATTCAATTATTGGCAACACAGAGAAAGTATCCAACAATTCAATAACGGGTTTCTTTAATAACCTTTTCAAGGCAATTAGGAGGTAGTTATGGCAGATATTAAAATTAAAATGTCTATTAATCAAAAAATTGAAGTAATTAATCACAATAAAAAATATAATTGCAGGATTCAGGATATTAAAGAGAACTGCTTTTTAATTGATGCGCCGTTTTTACTTTTGCATGATACTGATATAGAGTTCCTTATATCTAATGATGATGAAGTTTTTGCCTGTAGTTCAAAAATAATAGGTCATAAAAAAGAAAATAACATTAATTTATCAATTATTTCTATGCCGTATAGTGTCATGAAAGTACAAAGAAGGGAATATTACAGGCTGACTATAGCCGAGCCTATAAAATACAGCTCGCTGCCTCTTGGGAAGCATTATAAATCTATTCATAATGTTCCAGCTGAAATATTTTCTAAGCTGAAGACTTCTGTAACTATTGATATAAGCGGCGGTGGAGTTAAAATCATAACAAACGAAAATATTGCTGCAGGGAGATATGTGATTTTGGAAATGGATATAGGTGAGACTCTTGATCTTTTAGCAGTATCCATAAGATGTGAAAAAGATGAAAACTCTAAGCAGTACAGGGTATCCTTAAAATATGTAAAACTTGATAATAGGACAAGAGACAAGATAATAAGCTATATATTTATGAAGTCAAGGGAATTAATAAAGGCAAACAAGTAGGAGGTAATTTTGATGAAATGCTATAATAATGATGAGCAAAGGGATGAAATGATTGTTGAATACATCCCTTATGTAAAATATATAGCTTCCAGACTTGTTATTGGGAAACCCCCTGGAATTGAATATGAAGACCTTGTAAGTTTTGGGATATTAGGTCTTATTGATGCTATAGAGAAGTTTGACCCGTCAAAGGGGCTAAAATTTGAGACATATGCCACATTAAGGATAAAAGGTTCTATTATTGATGAACTGAGAAAAATCAGCTGGATACCTAAAAGTGCATTTTCAAAATTTTCTTCACTAAATACTGCACGGGAAAAGCTTGAGAAGGAATTAAAAAGAGAGCCAACAGATGAAGAAATTGCCGACAAGATGAAAATAACTGTTGAAGATGTTAAAAATATAGAAGGGTACATAAATTATATTTCTCTTATATCCTTAGATGAAGTTTTTTTTAGAACTGATGATGAAGAGGTACAACTAAAAAGTGTAATAGTTGATGAAAAAAGTCCCCAGCCCGATGTGATGGCAGAAGAAAGGGAACAAACTGAAATGCTTAAAAAAGCAATAGATATGCTTACTGAAAAGGATAAATTAATTTTAAACCTTTATTATTATGAAAAGTTTACTTTAAAAGAAATTGGAAAGGTTTTAAACATCTCTGAATCAAGGGTATCACAGCTTCACAGCAGAGCAATATTAAGGCTTAGGGAAAATATGAAAAAATTAAAATATTTATAATTATAGGCTGCATATTTTACATAGCGAAAATGACCTGTAATTTGGAGGAAATATGTATTATTATATATTGATTTTGATAGGCATTATTATAATAATTGCTGGAAAAAAAGTAGGAAAAGCAGATAATAATACTGATTTTTATGATTATTTTGAACCGCAAAATCATAAAGATGATGTAAATACTAGCGAAACTATGAATGTGGAAAAAAATTATGAAAATATTATAGATAAAACCAGCGATATACAGCAAAGAATGGATTACCTTGAACAATCAATAGTGCTGCTTGATGAAAAGCTGGACAAGAATACTAATGATATAATTTTCAATTTAAAAATTAATAAAGAAATCAATAGCTATAAAATAAAAAGTGATGAAAAAATTAGCAACGACGAAACAAAAAGTTCTGAAAAAATTAACAATACTGAAACAAAAAGTGCTCAAAGTGATATAGATGAAAAAGTTGATAATAGCAAAGCAAAGAGCTCTGAAAGTGATGTAGGCGAAAAAATTGATAACGGCGAAACAAAGAGTTCCGAAAATAATACAGATGAAAAAATTAATAATGATGCAGCAAAGAGTGTTGAAAGTGATATAGATGAAAAAATTGATAACGATGAAACAAAAAATTCTGAAAATAATATAGATGAAACCATTTATAAGCTTTATAATGAAGGTAAATCCATTGATGAGATAAGCTCAATACTAAAAATTGGAAAGGGTGAAATACAATTAAGAATTGGGTTAAAAAAGCAAATAAAAAGATAGTTTTTTATTTTAAAAATACTAATTTTTTAATAGGATTTGGTACCGGAATTATTATTATTACAATTGTATTTTCTATAATTAATTCAATTAGTAAAAGCAGCACGAAGGGTTTAACTCAAAAAGAAATTGAAACCAAAGCTAGAGAAATGGGAATGGAATATGTTGATAAAATTAAGGCTTATGATCTTTTTGAAAATAATAAAAAATAGGGGGCGATGTTATGGTAAGAGGTTTGTACTCATCAGCAAGCGGCATGATAACAAAGCAGGCTCAAATGGAAGCGCTAAGCAATAATATTTCTAATATGAATACTATAGGTTTTAAAAGGGATAAGGTAATAACGAAACCTTTTGAAGAGGTTATGCTTGTTAATAAGGACAAGTATGTAGGAGGGAAACCGTTTAAAAGAAAGATTGGAAGTATGGGATTTGGGGTTGGAATCGATGAGGTAGTGACTTCTTTTGAACAGGGCTTTTTAGAAGAAACAGGAAGAAACCTTGATTTTGCAATAGAAGGGGATGGATTTTTTACTTTAGCAGATGGGAATGGAAATGAAAAATATTCAAGGGATGGAAGATTTAAAATAGATGAGAATGGTTACCTTACAAACAGTGATGGATTAAGGGTTATAGGAATGGATCCAAATGGCAGTAAAGCTGAAATAAGGGTATCTAATCCAGATTTTAAAATATCAAATGACGGCTATTTTGACAGTGTAAATGGGCGAACTAAATTTTGCATAAGCCACTTTCAAGACAGCAAGGCACTTACTAAAAATGCAGAAAATACATATACTTCAAATGGGCAGCTTGCTTATAATGGCACTGCTAAAATCCATCAATGCTTTGTTGAAAGGTCAAATGTAGATGCAATTGAAGCTATTACAGATATGCTAACTATTTCAAGAAGTTATGAATCCAACCAAAAGGTACTTCAGCAGATAGATGAAACTATTGGTAAGGCCGTAAATGAAGTTGGAAGCATAAGGTAGATGGAGGGAAAGATTTATGATTAGAACTATAAGCAATGGGAAATCAGGTCTTTTTACAAGTCAAAATAAAATGGATTCCATAGCAAATAACATTGCTAACGTCAATGCTAATGGATATAAAAAAATTGAAATGGATTTTAATGATATATTTTACAGCAAAATGAATAGGAAGGGATGCCCAATTACTTCGGATAACAGGGACAAGTTATTGGAGGGAAGCGGCAGCAGGACTAGTGCTATAGTTGCAAATACATCAGAGGGTGCTTTGAAGGAAACAGGGATGAAAACTGATTTAGCAATAACAGGTGATGGACTTTTTAGGCTTATAGGCAGCAATGGGGAATATTTTTACACTAAGGATGGAGCTTTTTCACTGGATAAGGATAAAAATATTGTTCATAATACAGGAATGAAGTTAGAAGTAGAAAATTATAACAGGAATGCTATGAGTGATGATTTTTCTATTAATGAAAATGGAGAAATATATGTTAAAAATAAGTCTATTGGAAAAATCAATACTTATTCTTTCGTAGACAGAGATAAACTTGTTCAAAGCTGTGGGAATATTTATCAAACAGATGAGGCACCTAAAAATTCAAACTCAAGTATTAAACAGGGTTTCTTAGAGCAGTCAAATGTGGACATTGCAAAAGAACTTACAGATATGATTATTGCTCAAAGAACCTATTCAATGAATTCTAAATCAGTTAAAACAGGAGATGAAATGTGGCAAATTGCCAATAATTTAAGGAACAAGTAGGAATAAAAACCCCTTTTAAAGTTAATAATCATAAAGAATTAAATCTTTAGGAATGGTCAAGACTGCTTACTGCTATTCCAATGAAAAGATTTAAAAATGAAAAGACTTTAAAAGGGGTTTTATAATAATGGAAGGGACACAGGAAATAATAAATTTAATTAAAGAAAATAAGATATATAAAGCAAGAAAAAAAATTTATGAGCTATTTAAAAATAATTTAAAACTTTTTTATTATTATATTGCTTTAACTTATTGTGCTGAAGGGCAATATGAATTTGCAGTAGAATGTTTTAAATTATCAATAAGAAATGGGTTAAATTCTTATATTGCTTATTATAATCTTGGGGTGTCCTATATTGAAATAAACGAAAACAAAAAAGCTGCAGATTGTTTTGTTAATTGTATTAGATTAAAAAAGGATTATTTAAAGAGTTACCTTTGTCTCATAAATTTATTAAATAATTTAGGGGAAAATAAAAATGCTTATAGAGTATTAAAAACGGCTACAATTTATTGTGAAAGCCAATATGTATATGCTATTGAAAAAAAATATTATTATGAAATCATTAAAATTTAGATCCCAAAAGTGCCAGACACTTGACATATGACATATAAGGAGTACCTCTCCGTCACATATTAAAAATTTAGATTTAATACATCACTGCGATAAGGAAAATATATTCCATTCACTTTTCCCGTTTGCAAAGATGTTCTAAGGATTAAAATGCCAGATAAGCTGTAGGGGACGGTCTTGACCGTCCCTCTGGGGAATGCACGGAATCGTGGGGGCGGAACGGTCAAGACCGCTCCCTACTTGCCATATGTCACGTGCCTGGCACTACTTTAAGATGCTTACTAAATAATAACAATTGGGGGCAATAATATGTATGATTTTTTTTATGAGGCTGATAAATACTACAATACAATGGTGAAAATAAGAAGGAAGCTTCATATGCATCCTGAACTTGGCAGAGACTTATTTTTTACAGCCAACCTGGTTGAAAGTATTTTAAAAGAAGCTGACATAAGCTATAAAAGATTTAAAAACAATGGAATAGTGGCTGAAATAGGAAGCGGACGAAGAGGAATAGCCCTTAGAGCTGATATGGATGCAATTCCAGTTCAAGATATGAAGGATGTTTCATATAAGTCTAAAATTAATGGAGTTATGCATGCCTGCGGCCATGATGCACATACAGCTATTCAAATTGGAAGCGCTTTAATATTAAAAAATATTGAAAGTGAACTAAATGGCAAAGTTAGGTTTATATTTCAGCCTGCAGAGGAAACTGATGGTGGCGCTAAGGACATGATTGAGTATGGAGCTCTTAAAGATGTACAGGCAGTTATAGCGCTTCATGTGGATGAGAATTTAAACACTGGAACAATAGGATTTAGAAAAGGTGTGGTTAATGCAGCTTCAAATCCATTTAAAATAGAAGTAAAGGGCAAAAGTGCTCATGGTGCTCACCCTGAAAATAGTATTGATGCAATATATATTGCATCAAAGATAATTGATTCTCTTCAAATGCTTGTCTCAAGGGAGCTTTCTCCTCTAGATAGTGCAGCTATATCTATTGGTAAAATTAATGGAGGTACAGCTGAAAATATTATTTGTGGGGAAGTTACTATGGAAGGGATATTAAGATCATTTGGAGCAGCAAATAGACAAAGGTTTCAAGACAGAATAAAAACAATTGTTGAATCTACTGCATCAATGTTTAGAGGCCTTGGAAAAGTTGATTTTGTTGATGGCTATCCATCTTTTGAAAATGATGATGACTTATATGACTTTGCATATAAAGTATTTGGGCATAGTGAAGACGTTAAGATAGTGAAGCTGGAATGCCCAAATATGACTGTGGAAGACTTCGCATATTATACACAAGAGGTACCTGGCTTTTATTATAAATTGGGCTGCAGAAACATAAACCAAGGGATTGTAAATCCAGCTCATGGAAGCTATTTTGATGTTGATGAGGCTTGTCTTCCTATAGGCTGTGCTCTTCAATCGATGTTTGCATTTGAATATTTAAATAGGTAGTATAAAAATTCTTCCACTGCTTATGGGGCGGAACGGTCAAGATCGGTCCCTACATCCAATTGGATGAATGTTTGTATTGAAAACCCCATATAATAGGAATTTTAATAAAAAAATCACCTTTTGTTATGATGAAGCTATTTAAGCTGTTATAACAAAAGGTGATTTTTTTTGAGTCAAGTAAATTAAATGAAAAAATGGGAACATATTTTGTTTATACATTAAAATTAATGGTAATAATTAGTTTGTGAAGGTAGGTGATTTTATATGCTTAGTAAGGTCAAGTCAATTTCACTTATTGGAGTTGAAGGTATCATAGTTGATATTGAAACTGATATTCAAAATGGAATTCCAAATCTTAATATGGTAGGTCTTCCTGATGTAGTTGTGAAGGAATCAAGGGAGAGGGTTAGATCTGCAATAAAAAATTCTGGTATTAAGTTTCCAATTAGCAAGATAATTATTAACTTTGCACCAGCTGATATAAAAAAAGAAGGCCCTCATCTTGATCTTGCAATTGCAATAGGAATACTTATAAGCAATGGAGATATTAGAAATGCAGATATAAGGGATTGTATTTTTATTGGAGAATTATCACTTAATGGAGAAATTAGAAGTGTTAAAGGCATTTTACCAATGGTATTGGAAGCAAAAAATATGGGATTTAAAAAAATTTTTATACCTGCCTTAAATAAATATGAAATATGCCTATTAAATACAGATATAGAGGTTTATGCAGTTTCAACTTTAAAGGAAATTATAGACTTCTATAATGAAGATATTCCCATTACTAAAGTTGATTTTGATTTCAATCAAAATATAACTCAAGATGTCTTTGATGTAGATTTTAGCGAAGTAAAGGGGCAAAAATTAGCAAAAAGAGCGGTAGAAGTTGCTGCAAGCGGCTCACACAATTTGATAATGATAGGGCCTCCTGGAGGCGGCAAAACAATGATTGCTCAAAGAATACCTACCATATTGCCACAGCTTAACTATGAACAAGCAATTGAAGTAACAAAAATATACAGCGTTGCAGGGCTAACTAATAAATATAGGGGAATTATACTTGCTCCACCGTTTAGGAGTCCTCACCATACATTATCTACTGCTTCATTAATAGGAGGCGGAAGTAATCCCATTCCAGGAGAGGTTTCCTTAGCACATGATGGAGTATTATTTTTAGATGAGCTTCCGGAATACAGAAGAGATGCTCTTGAGGCTTTAAGACAGCCCATGGAGGATGGGATAGTGTGCATATCAAGGGTAAAGGGCAAATATGTATATCCATCCAAGTTTATGCTTATAGCTTCAATGAATCCATGCCCTTGTGGGTATTATGGCTATCAGTTGAAGGAATGCAGATGCAGCGAAATACAGATAAGAAATTATTTAAATAAGGTTTCAGGCCCTCTTTTAGATCGGATTGATATCCATATTTCAATTGAGCCTGTAAAATTTGATGAAATAAATGATAACACTAATGAGGAGTCCTCAAAGGATATTAGAAAAAGAGTTGAATATGCAAGAGCTATACAAATGGAGAGGTTCAAAAATGAAAATATATTATATAATTCTCAAATGAAGGGAAGACAAATAAAAAAATATTGTAAGGTTGAAAAGGATGGGTTAAAGCTTCTTGAAAATGCATATAAAAATTTAGCATTGAGTACAAGAGCATATAATAAAATACTGAAAATATCAAGAACTATAGCAGATATGGAAGGCGCGGAGAATATATCTGAAAAACATATAGCTGAAGCAATTCAATATAGAGTGCTCGACAGAAAATACTGGTGATATGTCAAACCTGATGTTATCATAAATGATAAACAGAACTATTAAATAGCTCATAAATCCAGTTATAGTTCACCTGTAAAAATACATCTTCTTTATCAAAATCTAAAAATTATTAATGAACAAATTGCAGCGAAAAAATATATATGAAATGAACGTAGAATAAGCAAATAGATGTTCTTAGAATTAATAAAATGTAGGGAACGGTCTTGACCGTTCCGTTGATGGACGAACGGAATCTATGAGAGTGGAACGGATGCAACACCCAGTAACGATTTCATTCTGTGGCATTTGCAGGATAATCAGAATTTAGTGGGGCAAAGCGGTCAAGACCGTTTCCTACAGCTGTTTGGCGAACATCTTTGTTTCTTACCATAGTGGTGGATTAAATCTAAATTAAGAATTGCAGTAGGTATATATATTTATCCTTTACTTTTGAAAGGAATGATAAAATGCAAAATATCATATATAAACTTTGGATTTCAAGTTTAACGTTAAAAAATGAATATAAGATATCCATAATTGATTCTAATATAAGCCCTGAGGAGTTTTACAAATATAGTATTTCTGATTATATTAATTGCGGAATTGATATTTTAACAGCTCAGGAAATAAATAACTCAAAGAATTTAGACATGTATATGAAATTATTAGAGTATTTGGATAAGGAAGAAATAAATATTATAATTTATAAGGACGATAAATATCCAAAGGAATTAATTAATATTCCTGATCCGCCCTTTGTTTTATTTGTAAAAGGGAATTTGATTGATTTTGAAAACTCTATTGCAATAGTTGGTGCCAGGAGAGCGTCCGATTACGGAAGGGCCATAGCATATAAATTTGCATATGAATTATCTAAAATGAATATACCTGTTGTAAGCGGAATGGCAAAAGGAATTGACTCTAATTCTCATACTGGTGCACTTGATGCTGGTGGTTTTACTTGTGCAGTAATGGGCAGCGGCTTTAAAAATATATATCCAGCTGAAAATATGAACTTATTTAATCGGATTTGCAAAAGCGGATGCGTTATAACTGAATTTTTTCCTGATACTCGTCCATTCCCTGCTAACTTTCCAAGGAGAAACAGGATAATTAGTGGTTTGGCTAAAGCCACATTGATTATAGAAGCAGGGGAAAGAAGCGGGTCGCTCATTACTGCTTCCTGTGCTTTAAATCAAGGTAAAGACGTATTTGCAGTTCCTGGAAATATTTTTAGCCCTTATAGTAAAGGAACTAATAAATTGATTGGTGAGGGAGCAAAATTAATAACTTCTGTTGAAGATGTACTTGAAGAGTATGGAGTTAGTGTTATACAATGGAATAAAAATAAAATTGAAAGCTTGACAGAAAAAGAAATGACAGTATTGAATTTATTAAAAAATGGTTATATTACTACCGAATCTATTATTGACAGTTCAGGTATGAAAGTACAAGAGCTATTGCCAATACTTAGTAAACTTGAATGCAGCGGTATAATAAAAAAGGTTTATGGAGGACAGTACATAGTTTGTTAACTTGATTTTATTCTAATATTTGTTATAATACACATTGTTATACTATCTTATACAAAATATATATTTAATAGGTTAATCAAGTAGGCCTTAGGCAAGCCTTTAAGTGGCGCAGCAGCTATTTAGGGCATTACAGATTGTAGCTATTTATTTATAAAAAATGCGGGAGGTGTAATGTAGTATGTCTCAATCTCTTGTAATTGTTGAATCGCCTGCAAAGGCAAAGACAATTGGAAAGTTCTTAGGAAAAAACTATAAAGTTGTGGCATCAATGGGGCATGTGAGAGATCTTCCTAAAAGTAAATTAGGAGTAAATATAGAAAATAACTATGAGCCCAATTATATTACAATCAGAGGAAAAGGGAAAATAATAGATGAATTAAAAAGAGAGGCAAAGAAATCAAATAAAATTTTTCTTGCAACAGACCCTGATAGGGAAGGGGAAGCAATTTCATGGCATCTTGCTTATATACTAGGGTTAAATGATGAGGATAACATAAGGGTAGAGTTTCATGAAATCACTAAGACTGCTGTAAATGATGCTATTAAACATCCAAGAAAAATCAAGAAAACATTGGTTGATGCTCAGCAGGCCAGAAGAATATTAGATAGATTAGTTGGATATGAAATAAGCCCTATACTTTGGAAAAAGGTAAAATGGGGTTTAAGTGCTGGAAGGGTTCAATCTGTTGCTGTAAGGCTAATTTGTGATAGGGAAAATGATATAAGGAAATTTGTAGAAAAGGAGTATTGGTCAATTACAGCGTTTTTTAGACATGGCAATAAAAATTTTTCTGCAAACCTTATTAATTATAAAAATAAAAAGATAAACATTGATAATGAGGAGCAGGCAAAGTTAATTTCAGAAGAATTAAAAAACAATGAATTTATTGTTACAAACTTAAAAAAACAGGAAAAAAGAAAGAGCCCATATGCTCCATTTACTACAAGCACACTGCAGCAGGAGGCATATAAGAAGCTAAACTTTACAACAAAAAAGACTATGTCAATTGCTCAGCAGCTATATGAAGGAATTGATTTAAAAAAAGGTGGTACTGTTGGCTTAATCACTTATATGAGAACAGATTCAGTAAGGCTATCAAATGAAGCAATGGAAGCTGCTAAGGAATATATAAAGGATAGTTTTGGGACAGGATATATCCCTAATAAACCACATATTTATAAATCTAAAAACAATGCTCAGGATGCTCATGAAGCTATAAGACCAACTGTGGCAGATAGAAATCCTAATGATATTAAGGAAAGCCTTACAAATGATCAATATAAGCTTTATAAGTTAATTTGGTCAAGATTTATAGGAAGCCAAATGGCAGATGCAGTATATGATACAGTTTCAGTAGATATTAAATCAGGAGATTATGGTTTAAGAACAAATGGAAGCAGGCTGAAATTTGCAGGATTTTTAAGCGTTTATCAAATAGATGAGAAAGAAGAAAATGATGGTATGCCAGATGTTGAAGTAGGAGAAAAATTAAAACTTAAAGAGCTGCAGCCCAAACAGCATTTTACTCAGCCGCCTTCAAGATATACTGAAGCCACACTTGTTAAAGCTTTAGAGGAATATGGTATTGGTAGGCCAAGCACTTATGCACCTATTATAAGCACGATTACTGATAGGGGATATGTGGAAAGAGAGAAGAAAGCTTTAAAGCCTACTGAACTTGGTGAAATAGTTACTGAATTATTGAAAGAATATTTTAAAGGTATAGTTGATGTAGAATTCACTGCTGGAATGGAAAATAAATTGGATATGATTGAAGAGGGAAAGCAAAACTGGGTAAAAGTAGTTGATGAATTTTATACACCTTTAAATGAGGATATAAAAGTTGCTGAGGAGAAAATTGGAAAAATTTCAATAGAAGAACCTGTTGAGGAAACAGATATAAAGTGTGAAAAATGTGGAAGAAATATGGTTATCAAGAAAGGAAGATATGGTAAATTTTTAGCATGTCCTGGCTACCCAGAGTGCAAAAATGCAAAACCACTTTTAGAAGAAATAAATGTAGATTGTCCTTTATGCGGAGGAAAAGTTGTTGTTAGAAGATCTAAAAGGGGTAAAACCTTCTATGGATGTAAAAACTATCCAAAGTGTAATTTTATAAGCTGGGATAAGCCTACAAATGAAAAATGCCCTAAATGTGGAAGCTATATGGTGGAAAAAAGAAGCAAAAATAAGACAGAACTAAAATGCAGTAATAAAGAATGTAATTATATTAAAACAGAAGGTGAATAATTTGGAAGTTAAAGTTATAGGGGCAGGGCTTGCAGGAAGTGAAGCAGCTTATCAGCTTGCAAAACGGGGGATTAAGGTTAAACTCTATGAGATGAGACCAGTTAAAAATACTCCAGCACATCATACAGATAAATTTGCTGAACTTGTTTGCAGTAACTCATTTAAATCCAATCAGCTTGAAAATGCAGTGGGATTATTAAAAGAGGAGCTTAGAATTTTAAAATCAGTTATTATGGAATGTGCAGATGCAAATAGTGTTCCTGCCGGTGGAGCATTAGCTGTGGATAGAGATAATTTTTCAAATTGTGTAACAGAAAAAATTTATCTTGAAAAAAATATAGAAATAATAAGGCATGAGGTTACTGATATAAATCCTGATGAATTTACGATAATTGCTACAGGCCCTTTAACTTCAGATTTATTGTCTGAAAAAATCATGACTTTTACAGACAGTGAGCACCTTTATTTTTATGATGCTGCAGCTCCTATTGTGGAGTATGACAGTATTGATATGGGAAAAGCTTTTAAGGCATCAAGATATGGTAAGGGAGAGGCTGATTATATTAATTGTCCAATGACTAAAGAAGAATATGAGCTTTTTTATAATGAGCTTATAAATGCAGAAATGGCTGAAACTAAAAGCTTTGAAAAGCAAAATGTTTTTGAAGCTTGTATGCCTATAGAGAAAATGGCTGAAAGAGGTAGGGATACTTTACTTTTTGGCCCATTAAAACCAGTGGGTATAATAGACCCTAAAACAGGGGAGACTCCTTATGCTGTTGTGCAATTAAGGCAGGACAATAAGGAAGGGACACTATATAATATGGTAGGATTTCAAACTCATCTTAAATGGGGTGAGCAGAGGAGAGTTTTTAGATTAATTCCAGGCTTAAATAATGCTGAATTTATAAGATATGGTGTAATGCATAGGAATACTTATATAAATTCACCTAAACTTCTTTTACCAACCCTTCAAATGAAAAAGTATCCTAAGATAATGTTTGCTGGTCAAATAACAGGGGTTGAAGGGTATATAGAATCAGCAGCCATGGGAATGCTTTCAGGAATAAATATGGCTAAAATTGTTTTAGGGCAAGAACCTTTAGTATTTCCAAAAAACACTGCTATTGGTTCTCTTTCAAATTATATCTCAAGTGCTGAGACAAAAAATTTTCAGCCTATGCACATTAATTTTGGTATTATGCCTCAAATTAATCAAAAAATTAGAGATAAAAAAGAAAGAAATTTAAAAGTTTCCAAACTTTCTATTGGCTCTATTAAAAACTTTGTCGAAATTAATAAAATATTATTTGATTAATATTTTTAAATATGTTATATTGAATTGTATGAAACTGTAGATACAATTCAAAAAATTTAAATAAAACATACACATTTTGTTAACGAGAGAGGGAGTAATATGTTTAAGGCAACTACAATAGTAGCAGTAAAAAATGGTGATAAAGTTGCAATGGCAGGGGATGGACAGGTTACCTATGGTGAAAATACTATTATGAAAAGTACTGCTAAAAAAATCAAAAAAATTTATAATGACAAGGTATTAATTGGATTTGCAGGTTCTGTAGCAGATGCATTTGCTTTATCTGAAATGTTTGAGGAAAAATTGGGACAACATGGAGGAAATTTAAAGAAAGCTGCTGTTGACTTGGCAAGTGCTTGGAGAAGTGATAAGGCATTAAGAAAGCTTGAAGCACTTTTAATTGCTGCAGATAAAGAAAATTTACTCATAATATCAGGTGGTGGCGAAATTATTGAACCTGATGATAATATAGCTGCAATAGGTTCAGGCGGTATGTATGCACTATCTGCTGCAAGAGCATTAAGTAGGAATACAAATTTAGGCCCTTCAGATATTGCAAGAGAATCATTAAAAATTGCATCAGAAATATGCATTTATACTAATAGCAATATAATAGTTGAAGAATTGTAATTATAAGGAGGGATATACGTGACTGAACTTACACCAAAACAAATTGTTAATGAACTTGATAAATATATAATAGGACAGGATGAAGCAAAAAAGATAGTAGCAATTGCATTAAGAAACAGATATAGGAGAAGTCTTGTAAGCGATGACATAAGAGATGATATAATACCTAAAAACATTTTAATGATAGGCCCTACGGGAGTTGGAAAAACTGAAATTGCAAGAAGATTGGCTAAAATAGTCAATGCACCTTTTGTTAAAGTAGAAGCAACAAAATTTACAGAGGTTGGATATGTTGGAAGAGATGTAGATTCTATTATAAGGGATTTGATGGAGGAATCTGTAAGGCTGGTAAAAGAAGAAAAAATGTCTCAAACTATGGATAAAGCTTATGAAGCTGCAAAGGATAGAGTTATCGATGTACTGGCTCCCAAAGGTAAAAAGAAGGTTAATATTAAAAATCCATTTGAATATTTTCTTGGGACACAGGGGAAAGATAATACCAATGATAACAACATCAATGAAGAAAATAAATTTGATAACGCAGATGAAAGCGATATAGAGCTTAAAAGAGAACAAATTAAGGACCAACTTGAAAGCGGTCAGCTTGACAATATGATGATTGAAATTGAAGTAGAGGATAACGCTTCTGTTCCAGTAGAATTTATTTCTGGAGGCAACATGGAAGAAATAAACATGAACTTCCAAGATATGTTTAATGGGATTTTACCTAAAAAAACGAAAACTAAAAAAGTTACAGTTAAAGATGCAATTGGTTTATTTCAACAGGAAGAAGCAAGTAAATTAATTAATATGGATGAGGTATATAATGAAGCAAGAATAAGAGCAGAGGAAAATGGAATAGTGTTTATTGATGAAATAGATAAAATTGCAGGAAAAGGAAATTCCAATGGTCCGGATGTATCCCGTGAGGGAGTTCAAAGAGATATTCTTCCTATAATTGAAGGAAGTACTGTGAATACAAAATATGGCCCTGTTAAAACGGACCACATACTTTTTATTGCAGCAGGTGCTTTTCATGTATCCAAAGTCAGTGATTTAATACCAGAACTTCAAGGAAGATTTCCTGTTAATGTTGAGCTTAAAAGCTTATCAAAAGAAGATTTTAAACAAATATTAACGAAGCCTAAAAATGCATTAACTAAACAATATTATGAGCTTCTTAAAACAGAAAATATAGAAATTAATTTTACAGAAGATGGTATTGATGAAATAGCAAGCATTGCTTATGATATGAATGAGGAAAATGAAAATATTGGAGCAAGAAGACTTCATACAATATTGGAAATGGTACTTATGGATATTTCTTATGAAGCACCAGATGTTGAGGAAAAAACAATTACTATAAATAGAGAGTATGTTCGAAGTAAGGTAAATGGGGTTTACAAGTTTAATGATTTAAATAAATATATAATATAAAAATAGAAAAACAAGGGGAGAAAGAAATGGCTACATTATTAGAAAAAACGAGGATATTGAATAAAATACTTCAAAAATCTGCAACTGAACCAGTGGTATTTTCAGATATTTGTAAAACACTTGGGGAAGTTATGGGATGCAATGTTTATATTACAAGCAGAAAAGGGAAATTATTAGGCTACAGCCTACTTGATAGTTTTGAATGTCAAATGGTAATAAATAATGTGTTAACTGATCAAAAATTTCCTGAGGATTGTAATAATGATTTATTGAAAATAACTTCAACAAAATCAAATTTAAAAGCAAATGGGGAGTGTGTATTTTCATCAGATGAAAAATGTATTCATACTGATAAAATTACAACTATTGTACCTATAGTTGGCAATAGAGAGAGACTTGGTACACTTATTATGGCAAGGTTTAATAAGGAATTTACCGATGATGACCTTGTATTAGCAGAATATAGTGCTGCAATAGTTGGAATGGAAGTAATAAGATCAAAACAGGAAGAAATAGAAGAGGATGCAAGGAAGAAAGCTGTTGTTCAACTTGCAATTGGAACACTTTCATATTCAGAACTTGAAGCTGTTGAACACATATTTAGTGAGCTTGACGGCAACGAGGGGATCCTTGTTGCAAGCAAGATAGCTGATAAAGTTGGAATAACAAGGTCAGTTATAGTAAATGCACTTAGAAAATTTGAAAGTGCTGGAGTTATTGAATCCCGTTCTCTTGGAATGAAGGGAACTCACATTAGAATATTAAATGATAAATTAAAGGATGAGCTAAATAAGCTTAATGCTTAATTGTTGTACGGTGTAGTTAATAATAAACTACACCGTTTTTTACTGTTGGGACACAGAATAAGAATTAAGAATTGAGAATGATATGATCATTGGTAGGGAATGGTCTTGACCATTCCTCTATTGGGACATAATCATAAACGATACACTGAGACATTATCATAAATGAATCATATAAACATCATAGACTCATAATAGATGTATTTGACTTTATAGCCTATTTTGGATATAATTTAAAAAAGGAGGTCTGCAAAAAGATATGGAAAAACAGTCTCTTTATATTGTAGGAGAAGCCAGAACCAATGTAGAAAATGCTATTACCAAAATATATGGCTCTTTTTACATGGTATTTGAGATTGATCCTCTAACAGATAAAATTATTGATATGAACTGTACACATTCTCTGGATTTGACAGAACGCTTTATTCAAAAAATTTTTATTGGAAAATCTATTACCGCCGACTTACCTGTTCTTGAGAAAGAACTAAATAGACGATATTATGGTTCCTCAGAAAAAGCAATCGTGGCTTCGATGAAAGACGCCAGTAAAAAATATCTGGCGGCAAAAGCAAAACTCTAAATACATATAACTAAAATTTTGATTTTTGCTGCTTCATTCTGTGGATATGCTTTGCACACATATTAGAAACTTTTTGAAAACCAGCAAAGACAGGACTTTTTTGTTCTGTCTCCTGCTGGTTTTTATTTTTATTTGCGTCACATATGCAAAAATCATGAGAACTGTATAATCATCGCAGCAGCGATGTATGAATTAGCCAAATAAGAGAGGAGAATTTATATGAAAATTACTGAAGTAAAATTAGGCATTCTTTCCGTTCCCCTGCGGGTACCGTTTAAAACAGCGCTGCGCACTGTCAATAGTGTAGAGGACGTCATTATCGAGATTCATACCGATACCGGCGCTGTAGGATATGGTGAAGCACCACCGACCGGCGTCATCACAGGTGACACAACTGGTGCAATTATCGGTGCTATGAAAGATCATATCATTAAAACACTGGTAGGCCGTGATATTGACAACCTGGAAGATAACTTAAAGGCACTGAACGGCTGCATTGTAAAAAACACCAGCGCCAAAGCCGCAGCCGATATGGCACTGTGGGATCTTTATGGACAACTCTACAAAATTCCCGTTTATAAGCTTCTGGGCGGCAGTCGGAACAATCTTGTAACCGATATTACCATCAGCGTAAACGATCCGGAAGAAATGGCAAGAGATGCAATAAACGCCGTTAAGCGCGGCTATGATACCTTAAAAATCAAAGTAGGCGCCAACCCTTCACTCGATGTGGAACGTCTAATGGCCGTACGCAAAGCAGTTGGGACTAAAACTCACATCCGTATTGATGCAAATCAGGCATGGAGTCCAAAGCAGGCTGTACGGATTTTAAACGAAATGCAGGAAAAGGGACTGGATATTGAACTTGTAGAGCAGCCGGTTAAGGCACTCGACTTTGAAGGTCTTAAATATGTAACAGATCGTTCCTATGTACCGGTTCTAGCAGATGAAAGCGTCTTTTCTCCCGCAGATGCGCTCAAGATCATGCAGATGGGTGCAGCGGATCTCATCAATATCAAACTGATGAAATGCGGCGGCATTTATAATGCACTAAAAATCGCCTCAGCTGCTGAAGTGTATGGTGTAGAATGCATGATCGGATGTATGCTGGAAGCAAAGATCAGTGTAAACGCTGCGGTTCATCTTGCCTGTGCAAGGAAAATTATTACTAAGGTTGATCTTGATGGTCCTGTTCTCTGCAGCGAAGATCCTATTCTCGGCGGCGCTGTGTTTCATGAAAAGAAAATCACTGTCTCTAATGAACCAGGGCTGGGGATCAAAGGGATTCATGGTCTGCGCTATCTTAAATAAATAACCAATTGATTTTGAATTGTGTGAAGCTAATAAAAATTGCGACAAGGGAAATGCTTTAAGGATTTAAATTCATATTTAAAGTCTCAGCGTTTTGCTTTAAATCCTGTGCGTGCGTATGGGTAGGACAGGCAGTAACTGCTTAATTGGGGAAACCCCCACAGAAAAATATAGCACATCTTTATCTATACTAAAATATAAAAATAAATAAAGTTATAGCAGTGATTTAACTGACTATAAACTAATTATACGAGGTGAGAAAAAAATGATTACAAATGGCTTTACTTACATAGCATTTTTAATGTTTATTGCAGGTGCTTTATTGGCTGCCGAAAAATATGGCAAATGGAAAGTTTTTAATTACGTTCCGCCACTTGTTTGGATTTACGTGCTGAACATGGTATTCTGCACCATGGGATTATATAAATCCGATGCTTGTGCCCAAACCTATTCGGCTTTAAAGAACAATTTGCTATATGCTATGATCTTCGTTATGCTGCTGCGCTGCGATTTTCGTAAGCTTGCAAAACTTGGCGGCCGTATGTTGGCTATCTTCTTTGCCTGTTCCGCAACTCTGTTCGTCGGATTTGTCGTCGGCTACCCGATTTTTAAGGGTATGCTTGGCAAGGATACATGGGGAGCTGTTGCAGCACTGTATGCTTCATGGGTTGGCGGCTCCGCAAACATGGCAGCTATGCAGGCCGCTTTGCCGGTAGATGCCGGTGCTTACAGCTGTGCTCTGGCTTTGGATACTGTTTGCTATTCCGTATGGATTGCACTCCTTTTGATGGCTGTTAAATATGCAGACAAATGGAACAATGCGGTCAAAGCGGACACTTCCAAACTTCAGGCTGTTGCCGACGCCGCAAATGCGGAAGTCGCAAAAGGCAAAAAGAAGGCAAGTGCCAATGATTGGATTTTCCTAATAGGCTTATCTTTGGTGGTCTCCGCATTTTCTCAGGTAGTCGGTACATCACTGAATGGCGCTTTAAAATCCGTAGGGTTGGGGATGTTCGATAAAGGTACATTGACAACATTATTTGTCACGATTTTAGGCCTTATTTGTGCCCTCACCCCTCTTGGCAAACTGCCTGCGGTAGAAGAACTATCCAACGTTTATTTGTATACCGTTGTTTCCCTTTTAGCTTCTACTGCTTCAGTTTCAGATTTACTTTCCGCTCCAATGTGGGTTGTCTATGGCGTTTTCATTTTGGTTATACATGTGGTTCTCATGTTCTTGCTTTCCAAAGCATTTCATTGGGACCTGTGCATGGTTTCCACAGCCTCCCTTGCCAACATTGGAGGATCTGCCTCTGCACCGATCGTTGCTTCTGCATATGATCCATCTTATGCCGGCATTGGCGTTTTAATGGGTGTTCTTGGCGCGGCGGTCGGCAATTTCTGTGGCTTGGGTGCCGGCGTAGTTTTGAAAATGCTGGCTTGACATTTTTTAACGAAGCACATCTTGATTTTATAAACGAGAAACGCCCTTTATGGTTAACTTCCAGTAAAGGGTGTTTCTCTGTCTGGTAAAAGCTTTATCAAGAGGGTAGGGAATTACAGATGGTAGCCATCGGATAAGGTGATTCTTAGACTCAGGTGGAGTTTGATTATAAGGAATACCTTTCTCCATCTGAGCCTTAGAAAAGCCGATCCAGGGGCATAGCGTCTGTTATTTCCTGCATTAAGCGGGATATTACAGATGGTAGCCATCGGATAAAAGTTATGCAGAAAGGAGGGGTTACTTAAATGACTGCACAGGAACTACTCAAAAAGGAAATTAAAGCCTTTATCAAAACACAAAGTGGAAACATTGCGGTTTCCTTCTATGATTTGAATGAAAAATCCGGCTTTTCAATAGACGGAGAAAAAAGGATGCTCTCTGCAAGTACAATCAAACTGGTGATCATGGCAGAACTTATGCGCCGTGTTCATATAGGGGAAATTTCTCTGGAAAATAAAATTACAGTAACCGTTCAAATGAAAACAGGCGGTGATGGAATTTTAAAAGAATTAGAACCTGGACACTCCTTTACAATCAAAGAACTCCTCACGCTGATGATTATTATCAGCGATAATGAGGCAACCAACATTCTGATTGATTTTCTGGGCATGGAATCCATCAATCAAATGGCACAAGCCATGCGCCTCAAACAAGCACACTTAGGACGTAAAATGATGGATAGCGAAGCTAAAAAAGCTGGCCATGACAATTATATCTGTGCTGAAGACATCAGGGATATTTTAAAAAGCATCTATGAGGGTACCTGTATTGATGGCAAATCTTCTAAAATGATGCTGAATATTTTAAAACATCAGCAGCAGTCCGGCCGGCTGCAGCTTTATCTCCCAGAAGAAGTGGAAGTTGCTCATAAATGTGGTGATCTCGATTGTTTGGAAAATGACGGTGGAATCTTTTTTCTCCCAAAGCATCCTTACATTTTAGTAGTGCTGACAAACGAAATGCCTACAAATAAAGATGGTAGGGAAGCAATCGGCAAAATTTCATGGATCGTTTATCAGGCTCTATGCTGAAAGTCATACTCAGCTGTAGTTACTTTACATAATAATTTATTCCGATTTTTACATTTGCAAAACAGTTACTTTCATTTTATATGTACGGCTACAGCTTTTTAAGTCAATGGGAAAATAAAAAAAGAGCCAAAATAATAATTGTAAAAAAATATAAGAATGATATTGCCTAGAAAAAATTTCTATGGTATACTACATAACGTAATAAAAAATACACACGCTATATAATTTTTAAAAGGGTGCCCTAGATATAGGGTCTTTTGAAAAAATGAATGTAGCGGAGGAAAAAACCAGGAGGTGCTTTATGGCAATTATATCAATGAAACAATTATTAGAGGCAGGAGTTCATTTTGGACACCAAACAAGAAGATGGAATCCTAAAATGGCTCAGTACATCTTTACAGAAAGAAATGGTATATATATCATTGATCTTCAAAAGACTGTAAAGAAAATGGAGGAAGCATATGATTTTGTAAAAAATGCTTCTGCAGAAGGAAAAGAAATTTTGTTTGTAGGAACAAAAAAGCAGGCACAGGAGTCAGTAAAGGAAGAAGCAACAAGATCATCTATGCACTATGTAAATGAAAGATGGTTAGGCGGAATGCTTACAAATTTCAAGACAATAAGAACAAGAATTGATAGGCTTGAAGAACTTGAAAAAGCACAAGAAGATGGTACTTTTGATCTTCTCCCAAAGAAGGAAGTTATCAAGTTAAAGCATGAGATGGAAAAACTTGAAAGAAACCTCGGCGGAATTAAAAATATGACAAGAGTTCCTGACATACTTTTTGTTGTTGATCCAAGAAAGGAAAAGAATGCCGTTGCTGAAGCTAAGATATTAGGAATACCAGTAGTAGGTATAGTTGATACAAACTGTGACCCAGATGAAATTGATTATGTAATTCCAGGAAATGATGATGCTATTAGAGCTGTAAAGCTTATAACTTCCAAGATAGCTGATGCAGTTATTGAAGGAAGACAGGGAGAACAATTAGCCGAATAATTATACTGTTAAAGGTAAGGTTTGTTTCCTTACCTTTAACAATATATGGGCTTGTTATTTGATTAAATAGATTTTAGGAGGCGATCTTATGGTAATAACTGCTAAGATGGTTGCAGAATTAAGAGAAAGAACCGGAGCAGGAATGATGGCTTGCAAAAAAGCTTTAACTGAAGCTGATGGAAAACTTGATAAGGCTATTGAAATACTAAGAGAAAAAGGGCTTGCAGCTGCTGCTAAAAAAGCCGGAAGGATTGCAGCAGAGGGTCTTGTCGAGACCTACATATCAGAGGATGGAAAAACTGGTTCTATCGTAGAAGTTAACTGTGAAACAGATTTTGTTGCAACAAATAAAGACTTTGTAGCCTTAACAAAGAATATTGCAAAACAAGCTGCAATGACTAATGCTGATAACATTGATGACTTATTAAATGAAAAATATATAGCTGATAACAGCATAACTGTTAAAGGTGCTGTAACAGCTTTAATTGCAAAGCTTGGAGAAAATATGAGCTTCAGAAGGTTTAAGAAGTTTACTACTGAAAATGGTATCCTTTGTGACTATATTCATGGCGACGGAAGGATTGCAGTTTTAGTTCAATTAGAAGGTGCCAATAATGATGCTGCACAAGAAGCAGCAAAAGAAATTGCACTTCAGGTTGCAGCAACTAATCCACTTTTCATTAATTCTAATGAAGTAGATGAGGAGACTTTAAATAAAGAAAGAGAAATTTATAGACAGCAGGCATTAAATGAAGGAAAACCTGAAAAAATAATTGATAAAATTGTTGAAGGAAAAATAAACAAGTATTATAAAGAAGTTTGTTTAATTGAACAGCCATGGATAAAGGATCAGGACAAATCAGTTAAGAAGTTTATGGCAGAAAAATCAAAAGAAGCTAATGGGGAATTAAAAGTAGCAAGATTTTCAAGGTTTGAAAAGGGTGAAGGAATAGAAAAGAAAAAGGAAGATTTTGCTGCAGAAGTTAGAAGCCAAATGAAATAAAATATTAAGGGAACACACCTGTGTTCTCTTTTTTTGAGAAGGAAATAATTAATTAATGTCGAATATTAATATTATTGTATGGAGGTTGTAAAATGGAAACTCCTAAATATAAAAGAATTATGCTAAAATTAAGTGGAGAAGCTCTTGCTGGTGAGAAAGGTTATGGAATTGATTTTGATGTTGTAGGCAGGGTTGCCGAAGAAATAAAAGAAGCAGTTAATCTTGGAGTTGAAATTGGCGCAGTTGTTGGTGGTGGAAACATATGGAGAGGCAGAGATGGTAATCAGGTTGATAGAACCACTTCAGACTATATGGGAATGCTTGCAACATGTATTAATGCACTTGCTCTTCAAGGGGCACTGGAAGGGATTGACGTTGTAACAAGAGTTCAGACCGCCATTGAGATGAGAGAAATAGCAGAACCTTTTATAAGAAGAAAAGCTGTTAGACATCTTGAAAAGGGCAGAGTTGTTATTTTTGGTGCCGGTTCGGGAAATCCATATTTTTCAACAGATACTGCTGCAGCACTGAGAGCTGCTGAAATAGAAGCAGAAATAATTCTTCTTGCTAAAAAAGTAGATGGGGTTTATGATTCCGATCCGCATATTAATCCAAATGCTAAAAAATTTGACAAATTAACATATCATGAGGTATTAGAAAAGGATTTAAAGGTTATGGATTCAACAGCAACCTCGCTATGTAAGGATAATAATATACCAATTATTGTTTTCTCGCTTGAAGAGCGTGGAAATATTAAAAGAGCTTTATGCGGTGAACCAATTGGGACTATAGTAGGAAACTTTTAATATATTATGATTATTAATAGAGGGAGGTAATTTTATGAGTGCCGATATTAAAAAATTATCAGAAGAAAAAATGAAAAAGTCAATTGACGTTTTAAAAAAAGAACTTCAAGGTTTAAAGGCAGGGCGCGCAAATCCTGCTATGTTAGATAAGATTTCGGTAGATTATTATGGCACAATGACACCTATAGGAAAAATGGCATCAATAACTACACCAGAGCCAAGACTTTTTGTAATTCAGCCTTGGGATAAGGGAGTATTGAAAAATATTGAAAAGGCAATACTAAAATCAGATTTAGGATTAACTCCTACAAATGATGGCCAGGTAATAAGAATGTCAGTTCCTGAACTCACTGAAGAAACAAGAAAGAATTTAGTAAAGGTAATAAAGAAAAATGGTGAAGAGGCTAAAGTAGCAATAAGGGCAATAAGAAGAGAAGCTAATGATAAAACTAAAGCGATGAAAAAAGAAGAAAATGTCTCTGAAGATGAAGTTAAGAAGGTAGAAGAAGAGGTTCAAAAACTAACTGATAATTATATTAAAGAAATAGATAAAATTGTTGAAACTAAAGAAAAGGAAATAATGTCAGTATAAATGGATGTAAATGAATTGTTAGGCTATAAAATTGAGGATGCATTACCTCTATTAAAATCGAACATGATTAATTATAAAATAATTGAAATTTCAAGTAAAATTGATAAAAAAGACGTCAATGAGATTAGGATTGTAAATGTTAAAATCCAAGAAGGAATAACTATTATATATGTTGCTAATTTTTAGGCCCCTCAAAACGAGGGGGTTTTTTTTATCCGATGGCTTAGCAGCTGTAATTCCCCGCTTGGCGCGGGAAATAACAGCTGCTACGCCCCTGGATCGGTTCTTCTAAGGCTCAGTTGGATAGGGTATT